>NZ_JASJVC010000019.1:0-57647 GCF_035019905.1 Sphingomonas sp. 10B4
AGCCCCTCGAGTTCCTCACGTTTCATAAACAGGATGAATCACGGACTGCCCGGTTTGACAAGGGGGTGGGTAATTACTGTCTCGGACGTGCATCGATCAAAACTTATGGTAGCTGACGATAAGCCAGCCAAAGTCACGCCAGTTCGAGCGTCCGGTCCGTCAACCGCGCGAACGCGACATCGTCGAGCGGCTCGCGGAATTGGCAACCCGCCTGATATTCGTCGGCCCAGATGATCGTCGCGATGATTTGGCCGATCTTGGGCAACGTCAGCCAGATCATCGCCCCCTTGGTCATCGGCGAATAGGTGTGGATCTTGGCGCCGTGCAGCGAGACGTCGGTCACCTTGCACAAGGCGCGATCGAGACCGCCGCGGCCCATCTTGGCATCGAGCGAGATCGGCGAACGCGGACTGCGACGGCGATCGGGTCTGACGGCGGGTTCGAATTCGGCGGCGATCATCGGCGGTTCCTTCCCGCGCCATTCGCGGGAGACGAAATCCTATGCCGGTATCGTTAAAGCGCGGTTAGCGATGCTGCCCCGCGGCGATTTTCCGTGGCCCCAAAACAGAACCGGCCCGCTCCCCGTGATGGGGAACGAGCCGGCTCGATCCGCGCAGCGCCGTGCGGCGCTGGTCGCAATGCTTACTTCTTGCCGATCGACGACATCGCGCCGAAACGCTTGTTGAAGCGCGCGACCTGACCGCCTGCGTCGAGCATCGTGCCGCGCCCGCCGGTCCATGCCGGATGCGCCAGCGGATCGATGTCGAGCGTCATCAGATCGCCTTCCTTGCCCCAAGTGGTGCGGGTCTGGAACTGCGTGCCGTCGGTCATCTGCACCGTGATGGTGTGATAATCGGGGTGAATGCCTTTTTTCACGTCTAAATCTCCGAAGAGCCGCTGGTTACCGACCAGCAGCGAGGTCGTGGCCACTAGCAGGGCGCAGCGGTCTTTGCAAACTCAACCGCCCCGCAATCCCCACCAGCGGCGCAGCGCGATCAGCGACCAGATCGCCTCGACGCCGCCGAACGGCCAGGCCCCCTGCAGGAAGCCGTAGGTCGACCCGAGCACGCAGGCCCCGGCAAAGCCGAGCACCCACCAGGACGAGCGCTGCTCGAAGGCGCAGCAGACCAGCATCGCCGACACGGCCAACAAACCGAACCAGGTCAGCGCGTCCATTACGCCTTTGGCGGATCGGCGATCATCGCGGTGAAATTGGCTTCGGCGGCGAGCTGCCCGTCGATCGTCGCGCGGCCTGCGAACTTGCAGACGCTCGAGCGCTTCTGGACGAATTCGACCTCGAGCTTGAGCAGCACGCCCGGCTCGACCGGTTTACGAAACTTCGCGCCGTCGATCGCCATGAAATAGACGAGCTTGCCCGAGCCGGCGAGCCCGAGCGATTCGACGGCAAGGATCCCGGCGGCTTGCGCCATCGCTTCGACGATCAGCACGCCCGGCATGATCGGCCGCCCCGGGAAATGCCCCTGGAAGAACTGTTCGTTGATCGTCACCGCCTTGATGGCGGTGATCGACCGGTCGAGGATCAGTTCCTCGACACGGTCGACCAACAGCATCGGATACCGGTGCGGCAGCGCCGCCATGACCCGCCCGATATCGAGCGGGCCAAGCGGGCCCCTGCTTTCGCTATCGCTCATCGGGCTCAGCGGCCCGATGGCGCCTTGGCGCCGGCAGCCGGTGCTGCGGCGGCGCCACCAGCCTGCTGCGCCTGCGCGCGACGCACGGCCGAGAGATAGACGAGCTGCTGGAACTGCTGCTGCAGCTGCGCGGTCTGCTGGCTCGGCTGCCAGTTGGCGGGCGGCGTGATCGACACTGTCGGGTTTGCGGCGTCGAGGGCTGCCTTAATCTCGTCGGTCATGTCGACTGCCGGCGCGCTGTACTGGACCGAATTGGCCGAGAGCAGCAAGCTGATCTTCTTCGAATCGACGACGGTCTTCACCGCAGCCGAATACTTCTGCGAGATCTGCTCGATCGCCCAGGCCTGGGCGCGCGTCGCAGGTGCGCTGAGACGTGCGGACTCGGCCTGCGCGGTCTTCTGCGCGGCTTCCATCTTGGCGAGGATCGGGTTGCGCGCAGCCTGGGCAGCGGCGATTTCCTCGTCCGACAGGCGCTTGTCCTTGTTGGTGTCGAGCGGCGCGCCGAGCGTTGCCATTTCGGTCTGCAGCGCAGCCTGGCGTGCGCTCGCCTGGTCGAGCTGCGCCTTGTAGGTCGTGCTGATCGACTGGTTGGCGGCGTCGAGCGCCTTCGCGGTCAGGATCACCGTCTCGGGATCGGAGATCGCCACGCCATTGGCCTGTGCAAATGCCGAATTCGCCATCGCGAGCGCCGGCACAATCGCCGCGCAACCCAGCATGAGCTTCTGGTACGTCTTCATCAGAACTGTGTCCCTACGTTGAAAGTAACGAGTTTCGAGTCGTCGCTCTTATCCTTGAGCAACGCATAAGCAAGATCGATCCGCAGCGGACCGAACGGCGAGTTCCAGTTGACGCCCGCACCGACCGAAATACGCGGCCGCGGCGAATCGCCACCGAAGGTTTCCTTGAACGGCGCGTTCGAACTGGTCGAGGCGACATTGGTCGACGTCCCGGTGCACGCCCCACCGATCGTCGACGAATAGCCGACTGCGCAGGTCGTGGCCGAACCCGGGTTCGTTGCATCGGTCGTCGGCACGACGTAGAGCGGGCTGCCGTTCGTCGCGTAGTTTTGCGTAATTAACGGCAGGTAGGTCACACGGCCGGTCACGGGGTCGATCTGCGTCGGGAACTGGCTGCCCTGCAGCACTGGCGATGTGATTCCGAACAGCGCACCCGCCTGGACGTAGATCGACGGCCGCAAACCGAGCTCGCGCGCGCCCGCGCCAAGCGGAATCTCGAGTTCGAGCTTGCCGAGATAATAGGCACGCCCGCCGAGCGCGTCGTCCGCCAGCAACTTCGTTCGATCGGTGACGAGCGTCTGATTGCCCGCCGCATCGGTCGTGTAGCTCTGCCGCTGGACGCGCGGGCCGACGCCGCGAATGTCGAAGCCGCGGAAATCGGGCTCGCCGAGATAGAAGCGATCGGTGATGCGGACATTGTCGATGCCGATGCCACGGCTCTTTTCGAGCGACTTGATATAGCCGCCCTCGACGTTGGCCGACGCGATGAAGCCGCTGCCGATGTTGAAGAACTTCGACCCCTCGAACTTGGTACGAATATACTTCACGTCACCGCCGAGCCCGGCAAAATCCTGGCTGAAAATGAATCGATGCCCCGCGGTCGGCCGCAAGCGGCTGTTGAGGCTGTCATAGATCAGCGAATAGCCGACCGACGACGTCCAGCGATTTCCGATTGCATCGCACAGATAGCGCCCGGCCTGAAGCGGATCGCACCCGTCGTTGGACGAGTTGCCGCGAATGCCGTCGAAATTGCTGTCGGTATAATAGGTCGACTTGTCCAACCCGACCTGATCGTACGACAGGCCATAGCGGCCGGCGAGCTGCCAATATTCGGTCAGCGGCACGCCCGAGCGAATCTGGAAGCCGGTCGAAACCTGCGTATAGGTCGTCTGGCGCTGGTTATTGAGCGTGTAGTTGAACGCGTTGTAATCGCGCCGGAAGATGTCGCCACCGATCGCGATGTTCTTGTTGAACAGATACGGTTCGGTGAACCCCAGCTCGACCGACTTCGAATAGGTCGAATAGTTGACGCTCGCGCGCAGTTCCTGGCCCTTGCCGCGGAAGTTGCGCTGGCGGATCGAAGCCTGGATGATGAAGCGTTCGAGGCTCGAATAGCCAGCCGACAGCGACAGCTCGCCGGTCGACTTCTCCTCGAGGTTCGCGGTCAGCACGACGCGGTCGGGCGAGGACCCTTGCGTCTGCTTGATCTCGAACTTGTCCTGGAAATAGCCGAGCGAGTTGATGCGGTCCTGCGAGCGCTTGACCTGGAAGCTGTTGAACGCATCGCCCTCCGACAAACGGATCTCGCGACGGACGACCTTGTCCTGCGTCTGCGTGTTGCCGTTGATGTCGATCCGCTCGACATAGGTACGCTTGGCTTCGGCGATGTGGAAGTTGAGCCCCATCGTCAGCGTGTCTTTGTCACGCGCGTAATCAGGGTTCACTTCGGTGAACGCGTACCCGAACAGGCCGGCCGCTTCGCTCAGCGAATCGATCGCGGTTTCGACCTTCTTGGCGTCGTACCAATCGCCCTTGTTGATGCCGAGGTTGGCGGCGAGCTTCTTATTGTCGAAGTCGCGGATGTCGCTGTCGACGGTGATATCACCGAACTTGTAGCGCTTACCCTCCTCCACCACGTACGTGATGATGAAGTCCTTCTTGTCGGGCGTCAGCTCGGCGACCGCCGAGGTCACCTTGAAGTCGGCATAGCCCTCGGTCAGGTAGAACTGGCGCAGCTTCTGCTGGTCGTATGCCAGGCGATCCTGATCATAGCTCGTGTTCGAGCTCAGCAGCGTGGTCAAGCGCGCTTGCTTGGTCGCCATCTGCTCGCGCAGCTTGCTGTCCGAATAGACCTCGTTGCCGAGGATGTTGATCTGGCGGACCTTCGACTTCGGGCCTTCCGATACCTCGAAGATCACGTCGACGCGGTTCTGGTCGAGGCTGACCATCTTCGGCTCGACGACCGCAGCGAAGCGGCCCTGGCGACGATACAGTTCGACGATCCGTGCGACGTCCTGCCGGACCGCGGTGCGCGTGAAGATCTGGCGGGGGGCGAGTTTCACCTCCTTCTTGATCTTGTCTTCCTTGAGCCGCTTGTTGCCCTCGAAGATGACGCGGTTGATCACCGGGTTCTCACGAACGCGCAGCACCAGCTCGCCGGTATCGGCGCCGGCGATGATCACGTCGGCGAACAGTTCGCTCGCGTAGAGATCCTTGATCGCCTGATCGAGCGTCTCGTTGGTGAACGCCTGCCCCGTCCGCAGCTTGGTATAGGACAGCACCGTCTCTGGCTCGAGCCGCTGCGCGCCTTCGACGCGGATCGACTTGATCGTACGCGACACGACCGGCGCGGCGGCAGCCACGACCGGAGGTGTGGCCTGCGCGGGAGCAGCGGCGGGCTGGCCCGTCGTCTGCGCCGACGCCGCGAGCGGAACGCCCGTCAGCATCGTGCCGGCGAGCAACACGGCGGTGGCCCGTGCGCCGAAATTGGAAACCTTGATCGCTGTCACATCCCACCCCAAATCGGAGAAAATTCCGCGTGGCCGATAAATCGTCGGCCCGCCCTGCCTTACAAGCGTCAACCGATCAAGCCGGTCAGCGACTTCCAGAGGCCAAATGCGCCGAGATCGTTGATCGTTACCATGATCATCAGCGCGAGAATCGCCGCCAGCCCGCCGCGAAACGCCCATTCCTGGATTGCCGGCGTCACGGGCCTGCGCCGGATCGCCTCGATCGCGTAAAAGAACAGGTGCCCGCCATCGAGCAGAGGGACTGGCAATAAATTGATGAATCCGAGATTAATGGAAACCCCGGCGATTAGGAAGATCAGGTCGGGCCAGCCGAGCGCGAGCTGTTCGCCCGACACTTTGGCAATGCGCAGCGGCCCGCCAAGTTCATCGACCGAGCGCCGCCCGGTGATGATCTGGCCCAGGCCGTCGAGCGTTGTCCGCAGGATCTTGCCCGTCATTGCGACGCCGAACGCGGGCGCCTCGAGCAAGCTGACGGGGCGAGCGACGGGTGCGGTCGGGCCGATCCCGAGCAAGCCCTTCTTGAATTCGTTGCCGAAGCGATCGCGCTCGGTCGCGGTTCCGAGCACGGCTTCGCGCTCGACGGTTGCTCCGCCGCGGACGTAACTGACCATCACACGCTCGCCGGGGCGTAGCATGGCGAATTGCGCGACATCGTTGAAGGTCGCGATCGGGCGTCCGCCAAGCGCGGTGATGCGATCACCCGGCTGCATGCCGATCGTCGACGCGGCGCTGCCGGGGCTGACCAGACCGACGACGGACGGCGTCCGGTCGACCCCGAAGGTCATGGCAAATCCCGAAAGGATGATGATCGCGACGATGAAATTGGTGATCGGCCCCGCTGCGACGACGATCGCGCGCTGCCACACGGGACGCGCCTGCAAAGTCCGCGCGCGCTCTTCGGGCGGAAGTTCGAGCCATGCCGGATCGGGGGCACTGGCGGCGTTGAGATCGCCCGCGAACTTCACATAGCCACCGAGCGGCAGCGCGCTGAACTTCCAGCGCGTTCCGCGGCGGTCGGTCCAGCCGAACAGCTCGTGGCCAAAGCCGATCGAAAATGCGTCGATCTTCACGCCGAACAGCCGCCCGGCGAGATAGTGTCCAAGTTCGTGCAGAAAAACGAGCGGCCCGATGACGAGCGCAAAAGCGAGGACGGTAAGCAACAGGCCTGGGGATTGGCTCAAACCGAGATATCCTTCACGTTCGCCCCTCTCGCCGCCCCGCCGCGCGACCCGACATACCGGCGCGCCATCCTGCGCGCTTCGGCATCGACCACGAGCACGTCTTCCAACGTCGCCGGCGCGGCCGGATCATAGCCCTCGAGCGTATCGGCGACGATTGCGGCAATTTCGAGGAAGCCGATCTCGCGGGCGAGAAAAGCCGCGACCGCGATCTCGTTGGCCGCATTGAGGATCGCCGAGCGCGCGCCGCCCGCGTTGAGCGCATCGCGCGTCAGTTGCAACGCCGGGAAGCGGACCGGATCGGGCGCGGTGAAATCGAGCCGGCCGATCGCGACGAGATCGAGCGGCGCCATCGGCGTGGCCATCCGGTCGGGCCAGGCGAGGCACGAGGCGATCGGCACGCGCATGTCGGGCGGGCCCATCTGCGCCAGCACCGAGCCGTCGACATAATCGACCAGCGAATGGATCACCGATTGCGGATGGATCACGATCTCGATCGCGTCGTTCGGCACCGGGAACAGCCGCGCCGCCTCGATCAGTTCGAGCCCCTTGTTGAACAAGGTGGCCGAATCGACCGAGATCTTCGCGCCCATCGACCAGTTCGGATGCGCGACCGCCTGTTCGGGCGTGACGCTGCGCATCTGCTCGGTCGACCATTCGCGAAACGGTCCACCGCTGCATGTCAGGATGATCCGCCGGACGCGCTCCGGGCGCGCCGCGTCGAAGCATTGGAAGATCGCATTGTGCTCGGAATCGGCAGGAAGCAGCGTCGCGCCCGATTTGGCTGCGGCGGCTAGAACGACCTCGCCCGCCGAAACCAGCGGTTCCTTGTTGGCCAGAATCACCGTCTTGCCGCCAGCAATCGCCGCCATCACCGGCTCGAGCCCGGTGCAGCCGACGATCGCGCCCATCGTGATGTCGGCACCCATGCTCGCCGCCTCGAGCACCGCGGCACGCCCGCCGCCGCACCCGATATTGGTCCCGGCAAGCGCCGCGCGCAGTTCGGGCAGGCAGCTTTCGTCGGCGACCACCGCGAATTTGGCATTGGTGCGGATCGCGGCGGCGGCAAGCCGCGCGACGTCGCAATTCGCGGTCAACGCAACGACCGCGAACCGGTCGGGCTCGCGCTCGATCAGATCGAGCGTCGACGTACCGATCGAACCGGTCGCGCCGAGAATTGTAATCGTCTTCACCACCAATAGACTTTCGGTAACAGGATCAGCAGCGCCGCGACGGGGGCGACGGGCACCAGACCGTCGAGGCGATCGAGCACGCCGCCATGGCCGGGAAGCAGCGTACCGCTATCCTTGACGCCCGCCTGGCGCTTGAGCCAGCTTTCATAAAGATCGCCCGCCTGTGCGAGCACGGCGAGCAAGGGCGTCGCCAGCGTCAGGCGAAGCGGCAGGCCATAGTAAAAATGCATCGCCGCGGCGAACAGGCTCGCCGCAGCAACGCCGCCGGCGAGGCCGGCCCAGGTCTTGTTGGGGCTGATCGCCGGGGCGAGCTTGGGCCCGCCGATCGCGCGTCCCGCAGCATAGGCGCCGATGTCGCATGCCCAGACCAGCGCCAGCGCCCACAGCGTGAGCACCACGCCCTCGCGCTGATGCCGGATCAGCAGCAGCGCCATGATCGGCAGCCCGACGTACAGCACGCCACGCGCGAGGCCGGGGAGCCGCGTCACGATCACGACGAAGAACGCCGCGCCAACCAACAGGCCAAGCGACAGGAACCCCGCCCCTGCCCCGACCACCGGCATCATGATCGCCAGCGGCACCGACAGCGCATATTGCGCGAGCCGCTTGGTGTGTGGCGGCGCATGTTGCAGATCGGACCACTCGGCCATCATGAACAAGCCGAGCACGACGCACAGCAGCCAGAACGCGATGCTGCCGAACACGATCGCGCCCAGCGCAACAGCGATCAGCGCCAATCCGACAACGATCCGGAGTGTAAGATTCGACGGGCCGGCCGCCTTGGGGACGGCGGTCACAGGCCGCCGAACCGCCGTTGCCGCTGTCCGAAGGTCGCGATCGCGCCAGCCAGCGTCTCGGCATCGAATTCAGGCCAGAGCGTGTCGACGAACAGCAATTCGGCATAGGCCGCCTGCCACAGCAGGAAATTCGACAGCCGAACTTCGCCGGACGTACGGATCAACAGATCGAGCGGCGGCAAGTCGCGCGTGTCGAGTTCATCCTCGAACATCGCCGCGTCGATCGTCGCGGGGTCGAGTGTGCCGGCCTGAGCACGCTCCGCCATGCGCCGGGCGACTTCGACGATCTCGGCCTGCGCGCCGTAATTGAGCGCCATCACGAGGATCGGCCCGGTATTGACCGACGTGCGCGCGATGGCGGTGTCGATCAGCTCGACGAGATCGGGGGTAAAGCGGCGATAGTCGCCGATGATGCGAAGCCGCACATTGTCGCGCACCATCTCGTCGAGATCGCTGCGGATGAAGACGCGCAGCAGACCCATCAGGTCGCTGACTTCCTCTTCCGGCCGCCGCCAATTCTCGCTCGAGAAGGCATAGAGCGTCAGCGCCTCGATCCCCATCGCACGCGCCGCGCGCGCGACGCGGCGGACTGCCTCGACACCCTGGCGGTGCCCGGCGATCCGCGGCAGATGCCGCTTCTTGGCCCAGCGACCATTGCCGTCCATGATGATCGCGACGTGGCGCGGGAGCACCCCGGCCACGGTCGCAGGATCGGCAGCCCGGGCGGCGAACGGCCTCACTTGCCCAGGATTTCCTTTTCCTTGGCCGATGCCGCGGCATCGATGCCGGCAATCGTCTTGTCGGTCAGCTTCTGGACTTCGGTCTCGAGCTTCTTGCGATCGTCCTCGCCGAACAGGCCCTTCTTCTCGTCGACCTTGAGCGAATCCATCCCGTCACGGCGCACGTTGCGCGCGGCGATGCGCGCATCCTCGGCATATTTGCCGGCGAGCTTGGCGAGCTCCTTGCGGCGCTCCTCGGTCAGATCGGGGATCGGCAGGCGCAGCGTGGTGCCGTCGACGATCGGGTTGAGGCCGAGCCCGGCCGAACGGATCGCCTTGTCGCACGGGCCGACGTTCATCTTGTCCCATACCTGGACCGAGATCATCCGCGGCTCGGGCACCGAGACGGTCGCGACCTGGTTGAGCGGCATTTGCGCGCCATAGACTTCGACCGTCACCGGATCGAGCAACGAGGTCGAGGCGCGGCCGGTGCGCAGCCCGCTGAGATCGCCCTTGAGCGATTCGACGCTGCCGGCCATGCGGCGTTCGAGATCAGCCTTGTCATACGCGGCCATGGATCAGTTTCCCTTGATATGCTGAACGGTCGTCGAGACGCCTTCGCCGCGCAGTACCGCGGCAAGGTTGCCCGACTGACGGATGTTGAAGACGACGATCGGAATATTGTTGTCACGGCACAAGGCGATCGCGCTGGCGTCCATCACCTTGAGGTCCTGCGCGAGCACGGTGCCGTAGCTGACGGTGTCGTAGCGCTTGGCGGTCGGCACGAGCTTCGGGTCGGCATCATAGACGCCGTCGACCGAGGTGCCCTTGAAGAGCGCGTCGCACTTCATTTCGGCAGCGCGGAGGGCTGCGCCGCTGTCGGTGGTGAAGAACGGACTGCCGACGCCGGCGGCGAAAATCACGATGCGCCCCTTTTCGAGGTGACGTTCGGCGCGGCGGCGGATGAAGGGCTCGCACACCGACGCCATCGGGATGGCGGACTGGACGCGCGTCTCGACGCCGATCTGCTCGAGCGCATTCTGGACGGCGAGCGCGTTCATCACGGTCGCGAGCATGCCCATGTAATCGCCGGTCGCGCGGTCCATGCCGCGTGCCGCGCCCGAGATGCCGCGGAAGATGTTGCCACCGCCGACGACGACGCAGAGTTCGTAGCCCTGGTGCTTCACATCGGCGATTTCGGCCGCGACGCGCGCGATGACGTCGGGGTCGATCGACAGGCCGCCCGAGCCCATCAGGACTTCGCCCGATAATTTCAACAAGATGCGTTTGTGGGCGATTGTCACGAGAATCCAGACTGCAATGGGCTTGGTCCGCCAGCGGGCGGTGCGGCGCGGACCTTATCGGCGACGCCGGATGATTGGAAGCGCGGAAACCGTGCAGAGTGCTCGGGTCGGCGCGGATGTGGGCGTGCCCCCGCTTCCGTCACCCTCGCGAAAGCGAGGGTCCCGCTTCTTCTTCTCGGCCCGGGCCAGGCAGCGTCATCCCCGCTTTCGCGGGGAGGACGGGTTCCCGACGTAACAAGGGCCGCACCATCCGGCGCGGCCCCTGCCCTTTATCGCATCACCCGAAGGCGAAACCGAATCGCTTACGCGGCCGGCTGCTGCGGAACGCCCGAAGCGGCAGCGACTTCGGCTGCGAAGTCGCTCGACTCCTTCTCGATGCCTTCGCCGAGCTGGAAGCGGACATAGTCCTTGAGCTCGATCGACTTGCCGGCGGCCTTGGCAGCGTTGGCGACGACGTCCGAAATCTTGGTCTTGCCGTCCATCACCAGCAGCTGGCTGACGAGCGCGTTTTCCTTGCAGTACTTCGCGATCGCACCGTCGACCATCTTGGCGACGATCTCGGCGGGCTTGCCGCTCTCCGAAGCCTTTTCGGTCGCGATCGCACGCTCGCGCGCGACGATCTCGGGGTCGAGGCCGTCCTCGTTGAGCGCCAGCGGGAAGGCTGCCGCGATGTGCATCGCGATCTGCTTGCCGAGCGGGAGGAGCACGTCCTCGCCAGCTTCGCTCTCGAGCGCGACGAGCACGCCGATCTTGCCGAGGCCGGGAGCGGCTGCGTTGTGGATGTACGGCACGATCGCGCCCGAGGTCACTTCGAGGCGCTTGGCGCGACGCAGGTTCTGGTTCTCGCCGATCGTCGCGATGTTGCTGGTCAGCGTCTCTTCGACGGTCTTCTCGCCGATCGAGGCCTGCTTGATCATCTCGATATCGTCGCCGAGCGCGAGCGCGACTGCGGTAACGTCACGCACGAAAGTCTGGAACTGGTCGTTCTTCGCGACGAAATCGGTCTCCGAATTGACTTCGACCGCCGCACCCTTGGTGCCGTTGACTTCAACGCCGATCAGGCCCTCTGCCGCGGTGCGGCTCGACTTCTTGGCGGCAGCAGCGAGGCCCTTGGCGCGCAGCCAATCCATCGCCGCCGTCATGTCGCCAGCCGCTTCGGTCAGCGCCTTCTTGCAGTCCATCATGCCCGCGCCGCTCTTTTCGCGCAGGTCCTTAACCGCTGCTGCAGTGATCTCGGCCATGTGAAAATCCTCTTGTCTGTAGATACGAATATAGGCGGAGCGGGGCGAAAAGCCCTACCCCGCCCATAGGTCAGTTCGGTGACGCTTACGCGTCGATCTGGCGCTCGGCCTCGGCGACCATTTCGGCCTGCAGGGCTGCGTCCGATGCCGGCGTGATCTCGGCGGCAGGAGCCTCCGGTGCCACGGTCAGCGCTTCCTCGGCGGGCGGCGCTTCCATCGAACCGATGTCCTGACGGCGCGACATCTGCTCGTTGCCACCGCGCGTCGCGGCGATCGCGATCGCTTCGCAATACAGGCGGATCGCACGGCTGGCGTCATCGTTCGCCGGAACCGGGAATGCGATGCCGTCGGGCGAGACGTTCGAATCGAGGATCGCAACGACGGGGATACCGAGCGTGTTGGCTTCCTTGATCGCCAGCTCTTCCTTGTTCGCGTCGATCACGAACATCACGTCGGGGATGCCGCCCATGTCGCGGATACCGCCGAGGCTGAGCTCGAGCTTGTCGCGCTCGCGCGTCAGCTGGAGGACTTCCTTCTTGGTGAGGCCGTGCGTGTCGCCCGAGAGCTGCTCTTCGAGCGTCTTGAGGCGCTTGATCGAACCCGAGATGGTCTTCCAGTTGGTGAGCATGCCGCCCAGCCAGCGATGGTTGACGAAGTGCTGGCCCGAACGGCGAGCGGCGTCAGCGACGGGCTCCTGCGCCTGGCGCTTGGTGCCGACGAACAGGACCTTGCCGCCAGCGGCGGTCGACGCCGAGACGAACTCGAGCGCGCGCGCGAAGAGCGGAACGGTCTGCGAGAGATCGAGGATGTGGACACCGTTGCGGTCGCCAAAGATGTAAGGCTTCATCTTCGGGTTCCAGCGATGCGTCTGGTGGCCGAAGTGTGCGCCCGTTTCGAGCAATTGCTGCATTGAGACGACTGGTGCCGCCATAACATAGGTCCTTTCCGGTTGTGCCTCTGGGAAGCGAGTCATCCGTGGATCCAGGGTGAAACCCCGGACGGACACCGGCAATATGTGCTTCCCATGCGGTGTGAAGGCGGCCCCGTTAGCCGAGCTTGCCCCAACAATCAACCCGGAACACGACTTGACACGCAGAACGGAAACGGAACATACCATGCTCGAGAGCGGAACGGGGAACCCGAACGCCTTAAGGATGTTGCGACTTCATGACGCTTCACCGTGATAGACGGAGATAAACGATGGCTGTTATCGGTTTCCTGGTTTTTGCAAGCGCGCTGGCAGCGAGCGTTGCGGTGTTCTGGTTGACGCTTGTGCCGGCCTTGCCGCGGATCGTTGCGTTGCTCCGCGACGGTGTAGATCCGATGGCGACGCGACCTCCAGTTTGGATCGTCAGCGAACCTCGGCTTCGGGCGCGGATGCGGACGGTGTCGGCGGTAGCCCGGCCGAAGCTGCGCGCTGCCGCTTGACCTTTGCATAGGCGGCGATGCTGAACGGCACCGTCGCCAGATAGGCGGCACACAGGAACGTGAGCGTGTGCCATGGCGCGGAAATCAGCGCCGCGCCGAGCAACACGACGACTGCGATCGCCTCGAAGCGGATATTGGTGCGCAGTTTGAGCGACGACCAGCTGAAGGTCGCGACGCTCGACACCATCAGGATCGCCATCAACGCGACCCACGGCCCGACGATGAACGGCGAGCGCCACAGATCGAGGCCGGTCCAGAACCACAGATAGAGTGGCAACATCGCGAGCCCTGCGCCGACCGGCGCCGGTGAACCGGTGAGGAAACCAGCCGATTTGTGCGGCTGTTCGGCGACATCGATGCCAGCGTTGAAGCGTGCCAACCGCAGGGCACAAAACACCGCGAACACCAACGCGACGAGCCACCCGAAGCGCGGTACTTCCTTGAGCGACCATAAATAGAGAATCAGCGCGGGCGAGACGCCGAATGAAATCGCGTCGGACAGCGAATCGAGTTCAGCGCCGAACCGGCTCTCGCCGCGAACCATCCGCGCGATCCGGCCGTCGATCCCGTCAAGCACACTGGCGATCATCACCATCAGCACAGCGGTTTCCCACTGCTCGGCGATTGCGAAGCGAATCCCGGTAAGCCCGGAACACAAGGCCAAGGCGGTGACCGCGTTGGGCGCGACGGCCCGCAATGGCAGGCCGCGCGCAGCGGTGCGGCGCAGGGGCGTGGTCATGCGGCGATGCCCGGCAGGCCGGCGGACATTATCCGCGAAATGCTGACGCGTTCAGCCGCGCACGAACGCACATTCGGCGATGTAGCAGGCAACGCTTCGACACGCTCGACGCGAATGGCAGGCGAAGACCACCGCACAGGTGACGCTGAAACACGCTCGATCACTGCGCGATCCCGCTTGCGACGGTGCCGCCGATGCGCCCGAGAATCGTCTCGCCAGCCACGCTGCGCTGGCCGAGGACGACCTGGCACGCACAATCATCGGGCAGGAACACATCGAGCCGGCTGCCGAAGCGAATGAGACCGATCCGCTGCCCCGCCGCGATCATGTCGCCTGGCTTGACGAACGGAACGATCCGCCGCGCGAGCAGCCCGGCGATCTGGGTGAAGCCGATGCGCCGGCCGTCGCGACCCTCGACGACGATATGCTGGCGCTCATTGTCCTCGCTCGCCTTATCGAGCTCGGCGTTGACGAACTTGCCCGAGATATACACCACCTGCTTGACCGTGCCGGCGATCGGGGTGCGATTGATGTGCACGTCGAACACCGACATGAACACCGAAACGCGGATCAGCGGCGCGTCGCCGAGGCCATTCGGCCCGGCGAGCTCGCGCGGAACGGCCACGCGTTCGATCATCGAGACCAAGCCGTCGGCAGGCGAAATGATCAGACCCTCGCCCGACGGCGTGACACGAACCGGATCACGGAAGAACAAGGCGACCCACAATGCGAGCCCGAGCAGCGGCCACGTCAGGATGGGTACGAACACCCACGCGAGGAAGGCGATCAGCAGCGCGATCGCGACATATTTGCGCCCCTCGGGGTGCAGATCGGGAACGCGCCATTTCACGGCTTCGGCGGACGGGTTCAGCTTGTCGGATGGTATCATGCCGGAAACTGTAGCTCACCCCCCTCGCTGCGACAATCGCGAACCCAAAGCGCTCCGCCCTGGACCGGGTGCGGGTTGATCACCGCGCGCCATGCTCCTAGACGCTCCCCAAACCTCCCTTCAGGAAAGAGCGGAAATGGCGAAGATCAAGGTAAAGACGCCCGTCGTGGAAATCGATGGCGACGAGATGACGCGGATCATCTGGCAGTGGATCCGCGAGCGCCTGATCCTCCCCTATCTCGACATCGATCTCGAATATTACGACCTCGGCATGATGAGCCGCGACAACACCGACGACAAGATCACCGTCGACAGCGCCAAGGCGATCCAGAAGTACGGCGTCGGGGTTAAGTGCGCGACGATCACCCCCGACGAGCAGCGCGTAGAGGAATTCGGCCTCAAGAAGATGTGGAAGTCGCCCAACGGCACGATCCGCAACATCCTCGGCGGCACGATCTTCCGCGAGCCGATCGTGATCAAGAACGTCCCGCGCCTGATCCCGGGCTGGACGCACCCGATCGTCGTCGGTCGTCACGCATTCGGCGATCAGTATCGCGCGACCGATTTCCTCGTGCCCGGCCCCGGCAAGCTGCGGCTCGTGTTCGAAGGCGATGACGGCAAGGTCATCGACCGCGAGGTGTTCCAATTCCCGTCGTCGGGCGTTGCGCAGGCGATGTACAACCTCGACGACTCGATCCGCGACTTCGCACGCGCCTCGATGCATTACGGCCTCAACCTGAAGTGGCCGGTCTACCTGTCGACCAAGAACACGATCCTCAAATATTACGACGGCCGCTTCAAGGACCTGTTCGCCGAGGTCTTCGAGACCGAGTTCAAGGACAAGTTCAAGGATGCGGGCATCTCCTACGAGCATCGCCTGATCGACGACATGGTTGCGTCCGCCCTCAAGTGGCACGGCGAGTTCGTCTGGGCGTGCAAGAACTATGACGGCGACGTCCAGTCGGACCAGGTCGCTCAAGGGTTCGGCTCGCTCGGCCTGATGACCTCGGTGCTGCTCACGCCCGACGGCAAGACGGTCGAGGCGGAAGCCGCACACGGCACCGTCACGCGCCACTTCCGCCAGCACGAGCAGGGCAAGGCGACCTCGACGAATCCGATCGCGTCGATCTTCGCTTGGACCGGCGGCCTCAAGTATCGCGGCAAGTTCGACGGTACGCCCGAAGTGACCAAGTTCGCCGAGACGCTCGAGAAGGTCTGCATCCAGACGGTCGAGGACGGTCATATGACCAAGGATCTCGCGCTGCTGATCGGCCCGGAGCAGCCGTGGATGACGACGGAGCAGTTCTTCGAGCAGGTCCGCGTCAACCTCGAAGCCAAGATGGGCGAGATCACCGGCTGATACCGGCGTTCCCGGAGATGAGGAGCCCCGGGGTTGCGAGCGTCCTGCTTGCACCCCGAGCTCCTTGCTCCGAACGGTCGTCAGGTATCGGGCGGCGCGACAACAACGATCGCGCAGTTAATCGCGCTGCCTTCGGAGCACAATCGGCCGACCTCAGCGGCCCGCAACCAACAACCGGATGATGCTACCGGCCGGTTCACCGCCGATAATCAGCACATCTGTGTCAGGCATAAGCTGACAAAGCGGCCGCAAGCTGGTCTAACGGCTGCATGGCATCTCCCCTTCTCTCTTCCGGCTTCAGCGACGCGCTCGTTATCCTCGGCGCCGCGGGGTTGGTCATTCCGGCATTTGCCCGCGCGAACATCAGTCCGGTCATCGGCTTCATTCTCGTCGGCCTGCTCGTCGGGCCATTCGGGCTCGGTGCGCTCGTCAAGAGCTACCCCTGGTTGTACCACATCACGATCTCCGACCCGCACGCGATCGAACCCTTCGCCGAGTTCGGCATCGTGTTGCTGCTGTTCTCGATCGGGCTCGAGCTGTCGTTCAAGCGCTTATGGTCGATGCGCCAATTGGTCTTCGGTACGGGCGCCGCGCAGCTGATCGCGTCGGGCATTATCCTCGGAACCGGCCTGCACCTGCTGATGGGGCTGGCCTGGACGGGATCGATGGCGCTGGGGATCGCGCTTGCCCTCTCGTCGACTGCGCTGGTGTTGCCGATCGCGGGGACCGCGAGCCCGGTCGGGCGCACCGCATTCGCGATGCTGCTGTTCGAGGATCTCGCGCTCGTCCCGATCATCTTCGTGCTCGGTGCGCTCGGGCCGATGGCGGCGGCGGCGGGCTGGGCCGGATTCGTCAAGGTCGGCGGGCTCGCGGTGCTGACGGTCGCGATCCTGTTCGTGGGCGGGCGCTTGCTGCTGCCGCGGCTGTTCGCGCAAGCCGCACGCACCAAAAGCCCCGAACTGTTCCTCGCCGCCTCGCTGCTCGTCGTGATCGCCGCGAGCCTGGCGACCACCGCCGCCGGCCTTTCGCCGATCGTCGGCGCGCTGCTCGCTGGACTGCTGATCGCCGAGACCGACTATCACAGTGAAGTCGAGGTTATGACCGCGCCGTTCAAGGGCCTCGCGCTCGGCGTGTTCCTCATCACCGTCGGAATGAGTGTCGATATCGGCGCGATCCTCGCGGATTGGAGCAGCTATCTGCTCGGCATCGCGGCGGTCGTGGCGATCAAGGCGGTGGTGACCTTCGCGCTGCTGCGGCTTTCGGGTCTGGGTGGCGGGGTTGCCGCGGAAACCGGCGTGCTGATGGGCAGCCCGTCCGAGACCACGCTGATCGTGCTCGGCGCAGCGGGACAGGCGCAATTGCTGGCGCCTGGACTTACCAGCTTCTGGCAGACGGTGACCGCGATCGGCCTCACCATCACGCCGCTGCTGGCGATGCTCGGCAAGCGCGCGGCGAAGCGGATCGAGCTCCGCGGCGACACCTTGCCTGAGGCGGAGATTTCGCCGGAGGGGCCGGGCACGGTTGTGATCGGTTTCGGTCGCGTCGGTCGGATGGTGTGCGACATGCTCGCGGTGCACGGCCAGCCCTATGTCGCGGTCGAGGCTGACATCGACGCAGTGACCGCAGCGCGCGCCGAGGGATATCCGGTGATTTTCGGCGACGTGGTCCGTCCCGAGCTCGTCGACCGACTCAATCTGGGGCGCGCCAAGGCCTTGATCCTGACGATGAACGACCCGGTGCTGAGCGTGTCGATGACGCGGCGAGTGCGCGGCTGGGTGCCCGATCTGCCGATCATCGTGCGCGCACGCGATACCGCGCATGCCGCGCAGCTCTACAAGGCCGGGGCGAGCGATGCCGTGCCCGAGACGCTCGAAAGCTCGCTGCAACTGGCCGAGGCTGTGCTCACCGATCTCGGCGTCGCGGTCGGGCCCGTGATCGCCTCGATCCACGAAAAGCGCGACGAACTGCGCCAGGAGATCAAGGCGGCGGCCGAGATGGAAGTCCTGCCGCGGCTCAAGCGGGTGCGCGGCATCATCCGTACCGAAAGTAGCCCGGCCTGACGCCGACGTGCGGCCCCGCCGCGCGTTGATCCGAAACGCCGCTAATCGCGCCGCGATCGACTGAGGGCAAACCGCCATCGTTTGATGGCAATTGCAGCGGTTTGGGACCACATCCCGCCGGCTCGATCAACGGCAAACGCGCTCAACACGCGCGAGCGCATCCGAAACCGATGCAACCGGCTTTGACGCGGCCCGCCGCATGATGCGACCAGGAGCAGCGCCAACGCTCGCGCTGCCGAACCTCTCCCCGATCGACTCGATCCGACAGCCTCCGCTGCCGGCACCGGACACCCGCGTCGGGAGAGAATCGCCGGCCCGCCGTCCTGCGCCTGTGATCGCGTCGTCGCATCATCATCGCCCAGGGGGACATCATGACGTGTGGTTGCTGCATCATTCCAGAAGACATCCTGCTCCGCTTCGCATCCGATCCCGAACTGTCCGACGCGGCGCGCCAGGCGCTGCATCACACCGCCGAGATCAGCGGCCAGATCCGCGCGTTGCGCCAGCAGAACGCCGCGCTGACGCTGACCGCGCTGCGGCTGCCCCTGCCGCGCCCGCCGATCCCGTTTCCGCTGCCGCACGTGCTTCCCGCCGCGCACGTCTTCGATTGTCACCACACGACGGCGCTGCCCGGGGTGCAGGTCGCCAATCCGGCGTCGTCGCCCGACGGTCCGATCAAGCGCGCCTATGTCGAATCGGAAAATGTCGCGAAATTCTATTGGGACAATTTCAAGCGCGATTCGATCGACGGCAATCACATGACGCTCGTCTCGTCGGTCCATTACGGGGTGAAATACAACAACGCCTTCTGGAACGGCGCGCAGATGACGTACGGCGATGGCGACGGCCAGATCTTCCTCGATTTCACGCTGGGTGACGACGTGATCGCGCACGAACTGACGCATGGCGTGACCCAGCACAGCCTCGGCCTTGCCTATTCGGGCGAGGCGGGCGGGCTTAACGAGAGCATGTCCGACGTCTTCGGATCGATGTTCCGCCAATGGGAGAAGAAGCAGGTCGTCACCAAGGCCGACTGGCTGATCGGCGCCGACATCATGGGGCCGCTCTCCAAGCAGAAGGGCTTTACCTGCCTGCGCGACATGGCGGCCCCCAAGAGCCCGCACGCAATGGCGCCGCAGCCCGACCATTATTATCCCGGCATCGGCAACCTCGATCCGCATTATTCGAGCGGCCCGCCCAATCTCGCCTTCTACAAGGCGGCCCAGGCGATTGGCGGGCATTCGTGGGAAAAAGCCGGCAAGGTCTGGTACACGGCACTGACCACCGCGCCGCCGATGCCCAATATGACGATGTCCAAATTCGCCGCCCGCACCCGTAAACTTTCGACGAGCCTGTTCCCCAATGATCCTACGGTCCATAACGCTGTCGACGCTGCTTGGACTGCTGTCGGCTTGTAATCCCGGTCGGCCCGCGGCCCTCCCAATCAAGGCAATCGCGATGCGTGAGAT
Organism: Sphingomonas sp. 10B4; assembly: GCF_035019905.1. Classification (NCBI taxonomy): domain Bacteria; kingdom Pseudomonadati; phylum Pseudomonadota; class Alphaproteobacteria; order Sphingomonadales; family Sphingomonadaceae; genus Sphingomonas; species Sphingomonas sp. 10B4. The sequence goes on from NZ_JASJVC010000019.1 coordinate 19,577, forward strand.
TTCGATCGAAGGCTTTGGCGGATTCGTTGGTGCGGGAGGGCCGGCGAGCCACGTCCATCAGCGCGGCCGGCTCGACTGGTCGGCTTTGTCGGCGGCCGATCAGGCGGCGCTCGACCGGCTGTTTGCCGCGCAAGCGCGGGTCGACGCCAACCTGTTCTATCGTCTGACGCGGGTTGGCGCAGGCGGGACCGAGACGGTCGATGCCCTGCCCGACCAGATCCCGCCCGCGCTCTTGGCGAGCGTGCAGACGACGCTCGACTGAGGGCGCGACGACGCTGGAGGTGGGGCGGGACGGCTGGCGTTACGCCGCCAGCGCCGCCTTGACCGCGTCGACCGCCTCGCCACCCTTGGCGCCATCGGGGCCGCCGCCTTGCGCCATGTCCGGGCGACCGCCGCCGCCCTGACCGCCGAGCGTGGCGACGGCGATCTTGAGCAGATCGACCGCACTGCGCGTCGCCACCAGATCGGCGGTGACGCCGACCGCGACCGAGGCGCGACCGTCATTGACCGCGACGATCATCGCGACGCCCGAGCCGAGGCGTTGTTTCATGTCGTCGACCGTGCCGCGCAAGCCCTTCGGGTCGAGCCCCTCGACCACTTGGCCGAGAAACGCGACGTCGCCGATCATCTCGGGACCAGCGGGCGCCGCCCCTGCCCCACCACCGAGCGCGAGCGCCTTCTTGGCCTCGGCGAGTTCGCGCTCGAGGCGACGGCGATCTTCGACCAAAGCGGCGACGCGCGCCGGCACTTCATCGGGCGACGATTTGAGCGCGGTCGCGGCTTCGCGGAGCTTCTCGTCGCGGCCGGTGAAATAGGCGCGCGCAGCCTCTCCGGTGAGTGCCTCGACGCGGCGGATCCCCGAGGACACGGCGCCTTCGCCGACCACCGCGAACAGGCCGATATCGCCGAGCGCGCGGACGTGCGTGCCGCCGCACAGCTCGAGCGAGTAGGTCTTGTCGACCCCGTCCTCCTTGGCGGTCCCCATCGACACGACGCGGACTTCGTCGCCGTACTTTTCGCCGAACAGCGCCATCGCGCCTTCCTCGATCGCTTCGTCGGGCGTCATCAGCCGCGTCGCGACGGGCGAGTTGCCGCGGATGTGGTGGTTCACGTCGGCCTCGACCAAGGCGAGTGCGGCGGCGTCGATCGCGCTCGGCTGCGAGAAATCGAAGCGCAGGCGTTCGGGCGCAACCAGGCTGCCCTTCTGCGCGACGTGGAGGCCGAGCCGCTGGCGCAGCGCCTCGTGCAGCAGATGCGTCGCGCTGTGGTTGGCGCGGATACGGTCGCGGCGCGCGCGGTCGATCGTCAAGTGGAGCGCGTCACCGACGGCGATCTCGCCTTCCGTGATCGTGGTGGCGTGCGCGAACAGGCGACCGAGATACTTCCGCGTATCCTCGACCTGGCCCACTACGCCCGGCGCGGTGAGCGTGCCGGTGTCGCCGACCTGACCGCCGCTCTCGGCGTAGAAAGGGGTCTGGTTGAACAGGATCTCGACGCTCTCTCCCGCAACGGCGCGCTCGACGCGCGCGCCGTCCTTGACGATCGCGACGACCTGGCCCTCGCCTTCCTCGGCGGTGTAGCCGATAAATTCGGTGCTGCCGGTCGCCTCGGCGATGTCGAACCACACGTCATCGGAGGCGCGCTGGCCCGAGCCCTTCCAGGCGGCGCGCGCGGCGCGCTTCTGCTCGGCCATCGCGGTGTCGAAGCCCGCGCGGTCGATGCCGAAGCCCTGTGCGCGGAGAGCGTCCTCGGTCAGATCGTAGGGGAAGCCGAACGTGTCGTAGAGCTTGAACGCGGTCTCGCCGGGCAGCGTCGCGCCCGCTTCCATGCTCGCAGTCGCTTCGTCGAGCAGGCGCAGGCCGTTGACCAGCGTGCGGCGGAACTGCGTTTCCTCCTGCAGCAGCGTCGATTCGATCGACGCCTGTGCGCGGACGAGCTCGGGGTACGCCGCGCCCATTTCCGCCACTAGCGCGGGCACGAGCCGATGCATCAACGGCTCCTTCGCGCCGAGCAAATGCGCGTGGCGCATCGCGCGGCGCATGATCCGGCGCAGCACATAGCCGCGGCCCTCGTTCGACGGCAGCACGCCGTCGGCGACGAGAAAGCCCGACGAGCGGAGGTGATCGGCGATCACGCGGTGGCTCGCCTGCGTGCTCGGCGTCAACGCCGCGCCCGATTGCGCGACCGAGGCGCCGATCAGCGCCTTGAACGTATCGGTGTCATAATTGTCGTGGACGCCCTGCAGCACCGCCGCGACGCGCTCGAGCCCCATGCCGGTGTCGATCGACGGCTTGGGCAGCGCGGTGCGCGTGCCGTCGGCCGATTGCTCGAACTGCATGAAGACGAGATTCCAGATCTCGACGAAGCGGTCGCCATCCTCGTCGGGGCTGCCGGGAGGACCACCGGGAATGTGGTCGCCATGATCGAAGAAGATCTCCGAGCACGGACCGCATGGGCCGGTGTCGCCCATCGACCAGAAATTGTCGTTGGTCGCGATGCGGATGATGCGCTCTTCGGGGAGTCCGGCGATGCGGCGCCACAGGTCGAACGCCTCGTCGTCGGTGTGATAGACGGTGACGGTCAGCCGGTTCGGGTCGATCCCCCATTCCCTGGTCAGCAAATTCCAGGCGAGCGTGATCGCGCGCTCCTTGAAATAATCGCCGAACGAGAAATTGCCGAGCATCTCGAAGAAGGTGTGGTGGCGCGCAGTATAGCCGACATTGTCGAGGTCGTTATGCTTGCCGCCGGCGCGCACGCACTTCTGCGACGAGGTGGCGGTGACATAGGGCCGCGATTCGAGCCCGGTGAAGACGTTCTTGAACGGCACCATCCCGGCATTGACGAACATCAGCGTCGGATCGTTCTGCGGCACGAGCGGCGCCGAGGCGACCTTGGCGTGGCCGTTGGCCGCGAAATAGTCGAAGAAGCTGCGACGGATGTCGTTGGTGGAAACCGGGATCGAGAGCGAAGGCTGGGTCATGCGCCGTGGCTTAGGCGAGCGCGCGGCTTAGCTCAAGCCGGGGGGGGGCGGTTGGTCTTGGCGCGATCACAGGATTCCGATCTCGTGGAGCCAGCGTTCGGCAAGCGACGGCCACATGTCGACCGGGTGCCCGGTGCGACGCAGCGCGAAAGCGTGATCGCCTTTTGCAAAGAGGTGCAGTTCGGCCGGCACACCGGCTGCATCGAGCGCGCGCGCATACATCGTGCTGTTGCAGACCGCGTCGGTGCGATCATCCCAGTTCTGCACGATGAAGGTCGGCGGGGTGCGTTTCGTCACCCGAATCGTTGGGTTGAAGCGCGTGTCGCGCATGCAGAGATGCCCGGGATAGGCGGCGATCGCGAAGTCGGGTCGGCTGCTGACACGGTCGATCGCATCAACTGGGCGATAGGCGGGCGTGAAGATATTGCTCGTTTGCGCGACGAGGTAGCCGCCCGCGGAGAAACCGATCACGCCGATCTTGGCGGGGTTTACCCCGAACTCCGCGGCGCGGGCGCGGACCGTCCGAATCGCACGCTGCGCATCCTGCAACGCGCGGAGCACCTTTGGCGTAACCTGGCAGTGGCAATCGCCGTCGCCATAGGTGTCGGTCTTAGGCACGCGGTATTTGACTAGGATGCAGATAATCCCCTTCGCGGTCATCCAGTCGCAGATCTCCGTGCCCTCGAGGTCGATCGCCAGCACCTGAAAGCCGCCGCCGGGGAAGACCAGCATGGCAGCGCCAGAGCCGGGACGGCCTGGCCGGAACAGGGTGAGCGTCGGTGTCGAGACGTTGAACACGCCCGTCACTGGGCGCCCTTCGAAGCGGTGCGGATTGGTGCTCGTCTCGCGGTGCTCGGGCGGCAGCGCGAAGCCAGCCATGTCGGGGGCGCCGTGCGGCCAGAGCGGGACTTGCTTCGTCCCGGCCGGTGGCTGCCAGACGCCGAAGGTCCTGACCGCGACGGGTTCGGCGGGCGCGGTACTCGATGCGAGCGCTCCCGCTGCCAGCCCGAGCGCGGCGATCAGGCCTGCCGCCAATCCGCGATGCATCGGCATCATCTTGTGGCCCCTTTAGCCCAATGGCGCATCAAGCGAGGACGGCGGGACGCTGAACCATTTCGGCCCCGCCGCGGTCATGTGGAAGCAATCCTCGATCCGGACGCCGAACTTGCCCGGCAGATACAGACCCGGTTCGTCGGAGAAGCACATCCCCTCGGCCAGCCTGGTCGTCTCGCCGTGAACGAGGTTGACCGGCTCGTGCCCGTCGAGCCCGATGCCGTGGCCGGTGCGGTGCGAAAGCCGGGGAGCGCGTAGCGCGGGCCGTAGCCGAGCGAGGTGTAATAGGCGCGGACCGCATCGTCGACCGCGCCTGCCGGTGTGCCGAGCTGCGCCGCGGCGAAGGCTTTCGCCTGGCCGGTCCGGACCTGCTCCCACACCGTGCGCTGCTCCTTGCTCGCCGCGCCGTAGACGAAGGTGCGCGAGACGTCGGATTGGTAGCCCTGCACCGCGCAGCCGCAGTCCATCAGCACGACCTGCCCGTCGGCGACGATCTGCGGGTCGCGGCTGCCGTGCGGGAAGGCGGCGGCGGGGCCGATCAGGACGAGCGCGAATTCGGGGTCGCCGCCGAGCTGCACCGTCGCGGCGTTCATCAGCGCGGCCACGTCGGCGGGCTTCATGCCCTTTTCGACGCGCGGCCAGGTCCAGCGATACGCGGCGATGGTGACGTCGGTTGCCGCCTGCATCAGCGCGATCTCGGCGGCGGTCTTGCGCATCCGCACGCCGCGCACGACCGGGTTGGCGCTGACGATCTTCGCGCCCGGCAGCGCATGCGCGAGGCCGTCGACCGCGAAGTAGCGCACCGTCTCCTCGATCCCGATCGGCCGGCCGCTAAGCTTACGGTCGCGCAGGAAACCGGCGACGAGTTTGGCGGGATCCTCATCCTCCTGCCAGACACGGACTTCTGCTGGGACGCCGAGCGTCTGGCGGACCGAGGGTTCCTCGAAGAACGGCGTGACGATGCACGGCTCGCCCTCGACCGGCAGGATCGCCGCGGTGAGGCGTTCGCTGCGGTGCCAGGTGACGCCGGTGAAATAGATCAAGCTCGAGCCCGATTCGATCAGCACCGCGCCGAGGCCGGTGGCGCGCATCAGGGCTTGCGCACGCTCGATCCGGGCGCGGCGTTCGGCCGGGCCGATCGGCGCGGTGGCGGTGGTCAGCGAGCGCAGGCCCGAAAGGTCGGGCGCAGCCGCGCGGACGACGGCCGCCGACAGAATGGGGAGCGCCGCGGCGGCGCCGACGAGCGCGCGACGGGTGATCGGGCTGCCTGAAGTCGACGCGGTTCGGTTCTGATCGGCCATGCTCGCACTCCCCAATTCAGGCACGTGTCTGCCAGCCCAGCCAGCGCCTCGCAACGCCTTGCGTGGCGGTGCGCGCTTGACCGGGCGCGCATTCTCCCCTTGATGAACGGGAAAGACCAAAACGGGGCGACACGTGGCGAAACGGCTGACTAGCGATATCCTGATCGGGCTGGTGCTCGGGTTGATCGTCGGCTGGGCGATCCATTTCCAGATCGCCGACGGCACCCCCGCAGCGACCGCGCGGCTGAAGGACATCGGTGCGGGCTTCTCGATCGTCACGACGATCTTCCTGCGGCTGATCAAGATGATCATCGCGCCGCTCGTATTCTCGACGCTCGTCGTCGGGATCGCGCATATGGGCGACATCGCCGCGCTCGGCCGCGTCGGGGGCCGCACGATGGCGTGGTTCGTCACCGCCTCGCTCGTCTCGCTCTCGCTGGGGCTTTTGCTGTTCCACGGGATCGAGGCGGTGATCGACCTGGTCGCGCCGGGAACGGGCTTCGGCTTCAAGCTGCCGCCGCCCGCCGCCTCGGTCGGGCTCGATGAAAAGGCGTTCAACCTTACCAACTTCATCACGCATATCGTCCCCTCGTCGATCGTCGAGGCGATGGCGACCAACGAGATCATCCAGATCGTGCTGTTCTCGGTGTTCGCCGGGGTCGCGCTGACCGCGATCGGGGAGAAGGGCGAACCGATCGTGCGCGGCGCCGAGGCGCTCGCCGCGATGATGCTGCAGATCACCGATTACGTGATGCGCTGCGCGCCGATTGCGGTGTTCGCGGCGATCACTGCGACGATCACGGTGAATGGCCTTGGGATCTTGTGGTCGCTCGGGCTGTTCGTCGGTGGCTTCTATCTAGGGCTGGCGACACTCTGGCTGCTGCTGTTCGGCGCGGCGTTCGTGTTCATCGGGCCGCGCGCCTTTGGCCTCGCGCGCTATATCCGCGAGCCGATCCTGCTGGCGTTTTCGACCGCGTCGTCCGAGGCGGCGTATCCGCGCACGCTCGAGGCGCTCGACCGCTTCGGCGTGCCGCGGCGGATCTCGAGCTTCGTCCTGCCGCTGGGGTATTCGTTCAACCTCGACGGGTCGATGATGTACATGACCTTTGCGACGCTGTTCATCGCGCGGGTCTACGGGATCGATCTGCCGCTCGGCACGCAGATCGTGATGCTGCTCGTGCTGATGATCACTTCGAAGGGGATCGCCGGCGTGCCGCGCGCGTCGCTCGTCGTGATCGCGGCGGTGATGGGGCAGTTCGGGATCCCCGAGGCGGGGCTGCTGCTGATCCTGCCGGTCGACCAGTTCCTCGACATGGGCCGCTCGGCGACCAACGTCGTCGGCAATGCGGTGGCAACGACCGTGGTGGCGAAGTGGGAGGGCGCGCTCGGCGAGCCGCAGGCGGCGGAGATCGAACCGCCGCACGCGCCGCATCGGGCTTAGCGCTTACCGCACCATTCCTTCCTGCGGTCACCCCGGCCTTGTGGCGGGGTCTACGGTGCCGCGCGTGCTACGACGGCAGGAGCGGGATCACGGTGGACCCCGGGACGAGCCCGGGGTGACGGGTATTGGGGGTCGCCCCCGTCTTCACGCGTAGGCGTAGGGTCCGCCCTTTTCGAGCGCTGCCTGATAGGCCGGGCGGGCATGGATCTTGTCGAGCCAGGCGATCGTCGCTGGCCGGCTGTCGTCGAGCCCGGCGCGGCTCTTTGCGGCTTCGAGCGGGAAGCTCATCATGATGTCGGCGCCGGTTAGCTGGTCACCCGCGAACCACGGCCGCTTGGCGAGTTCGGATTCGACATAATCGAGATGGACGTCGATCATCGGCTGGACGCGCTTGGCCGCCGATGCGCCGATCACCGGGATGCGATTGAGCACGAGCAGCAGCAGCAACGGCGGCATCACCGACCCCTCGGCATAATGCAGGAACTGGCGATAGCGCAGCACGTCGTCGCGGTGCGCCGGCGGCCCGAGCTTCCCGTCGGCATATTCGACCAGATAGTCGATGATCGCGCCGGTCTCGACCAGCGTCTGCCCGGCGGCGTTGTCTTCGAGGATCGGCGACTTGCCGAGCGGATGGACGCGCTTCAGCTCGGGCGGGGCGAGCATCGTCTTGGCGTCGCGCTCGTAGCGCTTGATCTCATAGGGCAGCCCGAGCTCCTCGAGCATCCACAGGATGCGTTGCGAGCGCGAGTTGTTGAGATGGTGGACGATGAGGGTCATGCGCGCGCTCCGGTGGTGGACAGGATCAACCGATCGTAACGCGCAACGCGGAACGTCGCACTAAAGTCGCACCATCGTGGTGCTTGCCTCATCGCGACGACCCGACCGTCATGGGGCGGTCCGACATCGGACGCTGCTCGGGCGGAGGGGTGGGCCCCGGCACAAGGCCGGGGTGACGATAGCGTAGTTTTCGATCGGCGCCTGATCCTGTGAAGCGCCTGCCGGTTGACGAGCCCGCCATAGCAAAGGCCCGCCATTGCTGGCGGGCCTTCCCGGTTTTGCGACGACCAACCAAAGCCGCCTGTAGAAAGAACGCGGCCGAGCCCTGCCGCCGCTCCCTGCCCCGGACCAAGCCGGCCCGGAACGGATCTCACATCTCGGGCTCGTCCCCGTCGTCGGGCTCGCCGCCGACCATCATTTCCTCGGCGACCTTGTCGGTGCGCGCGCGAATCGAGGCTTCGAGCCGGTCGGACATTTCGGGATGTTCCTTGAGGAACGTCTTCGAATTCTCGCGGCCCTGGCCGATGCGGACGCTGTCGTACGAGAACCAGGCACCCGACTTCTCGACCAGCCCGGCCTTGACGCCGAGATCGAGGATCTCACCGATCTTCGACACGCCCTGCCCGTACATGATGTCGAATTCGACCTGCTTGAACGGCGGCGCGACCTTGTTCTTGACGACCTTGACGCGCGTCGTGTTGCCGATGATCTCGTCGCGATCCTTGATCTGCCCGGTGCGGCGGATGTCGAGGCGGACCGAGGCGTAGAACTTGAGCGCGTTGCCGCCGGTCGTCGTCTCGGGGTTGCCGTACATCACGCCGATCTTCATGCGCAGCTGGTTGATGAAGATCACCATGCAGCGCGAACGGCTGATCGAGCCAGTCAGTTTCCGCAAGCTCTGCGACATCAAGCGCGCCTGCAGACCAACATGGCTGTCGCCCATCTCACCTTCGATTTCGGCGCGCGGCACCAAGGCCGCGACCGAATCGACGACAAGCACGTCGATCGCGTTCGAGCGAACGAGCGTGTCGACGATCTCGAGCGCCTGCTCGCCGGTGTCGGGCTGCGAGACGATCAGCTCGTCGATGTTGACGCCGAGCTTCTTGGCATAGACTGGGTCGAGCGCGTGCTCAGCGTCGACGAACGCTGCGGTGCCGCCGGTCTTCTGCGCTTCGGCGATCACGTGGAGCGCGAGCGTCGTCTTGCCCGACGATTCGGGACCGTAAATCTCGATCACGCGCCCGCGCGGCAAGCCGCCGACGCCGAGCGCGATGTCGAGGCCGAGCGAGCCGGTGGAGATCACCTCGACCTGCATCGTCTGCTTCGACCCGAGCTTCATCGCCGAGCCCTTGCCGAACGCGCGATCGATCTGCGCAAGCGCTGCCTCGAGCGCCTTTGCGCGTTCGTCCTTGGCCTTTTCGGCGGCCTTGTCCGTGGATGCTGCCATTTTGCTGTCGATGACCTTCAAAGATACCGCCATTGGTAGCTCCCGTCGCTAGACCGAACGCCTCATGCGTTCAATGCGTGACAGCGATGTATCGCATTTGTTCTGTGAGAACAAGTGTGGAACGACGGTGCTTTTCCGAGGGTCGTAGGACAGGTTAACACCGCAGGTTATGGCATCCCGCCGCCGCCCGCCGCGCCATAGACGTGGCCGGTGGTGTAGCTGGCGCCGTTTTCGGCGAGCAGAACGTAGATTCCGGCGAGCTCGGCGGGCTGGCCGGGTCGGCCGAGCGGCGTCATGCTGCCGAAGCTCTCGAGCTTCTCCATCGTCGCGCCACCCGATACCTGGAGCGGCGTCCAGATCGGCCCCGGCGCGACGCCGTTGACGCGGATGCCGCGCGGGGCGAGTTGCTTCGCCAGGCTGCGGACGTAGTTCGTCGTCGCGGCCTTGGTCATCGCATAGTCGTAGAGATCCTTCGACGGGTCGGTCGCCTGTTCGGAGGTCGTGCCGATGATCGCCGAGCCGGGCTTGAGATGCGGCAGCGCGGCCTTGATGATCCAGAACGGCGCATAGATGTTGGTCTTCATCGTCGCGTCGAAATCCTCGCTCGATACGTCGAGGATCGAGGCGCGGGTCTGCTGGCGCGCGGCGTTGCTGACGAGGATGTCGAGCCCGCCAAGCTCCTTGACCGCGGTCTCGACCAGCTTCTGGCAGAAGGCCTCGCTGCGCAGATCGCCGGGGATGGCGACCGCCTTGCGGCCCGCCTCGCGGATCAACGCGACCACAGCGCGCGCATCCTCCTCCTCGGCGGGGAGATAGTTGATCGCGACGTCGGCGCCTTCGCGCGCATAGGCGATCGCAGCTGCCGCACCCATGCCCGAATCACCGCCGGTGATGAGCGCCTTGCGGCCGAGCAGACGACCCGAGCCGCGATAGCTCTGCTCGCCATTGTCGGGCTTGGGGGTCATCTTCGACGACAGGCCGGGCCATGGCTGCGACTGCTTTTCGAACGGCGGCTTAGGCCCGCTCCGCGGATCCTTGAGCCCCGCCGCGGGCGCTGCCCCGGCGGGCGTTCCTGGCGTCTTGGCAAAGGCCGAGCCGGTCGCAGCGGTCGCGACGCCGAGCGCAGCACCGCCCACGACGGCCCGGCGGGAAACGGAGGATTCATCGTTGCTGCTCATGGGTCGGTCTCGCTCGCTATCAAAGGTCGAGCGGGTAACTCATGGCGTCTGCACGCGGTTCACAAACAAGCCGGGTTTATTCGGCTAACCTCAATCAAGCCGCGCTGGCGGTGCCCAACGCATCGAGCGCCTTCGACACGCCGTCCATCGTGAACGGCTTGGGCAAGGTCGGGCGGTCGCGGAACTGCTCGGCGACGGTATCGTGCGATCCGCCGGTGGCGAAAACGAACGGGATACCCTTTTGCGCAAGCACTTCGGCGATCGGAAAGCTCTTCTCGCCGCCGCGCAGATTGACATCGAGGATCGCCGCATCGACACCGCCATCCGCGATGATCGCGACCGCGCCCTCCACGGTATCGGCCGAGCCCGCGACGGATTTACCAAGCACATCGAGGAAATCCTCGATCATCATGGCAATAAGGGGCTCGTCTTCGACGATCAGGATACTCTGGGCGCTCATTGTGTGCCTTTAGCGTCCTGGAACGCCGTCCGCCAAGTCATTTCGCACGAAGCACGTCGCGCGTCGCCTCGGCGAGCTCCTGGACCGAGAAGGGCTTGGCAAGGAAGGCAACATTGTCGAGATCGATCGACTTGCGGATCGTTTCCTCGGCATAGCCCGACATGAACAGGATCGGCAGGTCGGGATAGCGCGCACGCACCTGGCGGACGAGCGTCGGCCCGTCCATCAACGGCATCATGACGTCGGAAATCAGCAGATCGGGGCGATCGCAGCGGGCCAGCAGCTCGAGCGCCGCCTCGCCATGCTCGGCGGTGAGCACGGTATAGCCCTGCCGCGCGAGCGCGCGTTCGGCGACGGCGCGGACCATGTCCTCGTCCTCGACCAGCAGAATCGTGCCGCTGCCCCACAGATCGGCGGGCTTTTCGCGCGGGAGCGCCTTGGCCGGCGTCGCGTCGACCAGCGCGCCCGCGGTGTGGACCGGCAAATAGATCGTGAAGACTGCGCCCGATGTGCCCTTGGGCCCGCTCTTGACGGTATCGGCGAAGATCCAGCCGCCCGATTGCTTGACGATGCCGTAGACGGTCGACAGCCCAAGCCCGGTGCCCTTCCCCACTTCCTTGGTGGTGAAGAACGGCTCGAAGATCTTGGGCAGGATGTCAGGCGGAATGCCGCCGCCGGTGTCGGCCACTTCGAGCACGACATAATCCGCGGCCGGCAGAATGTCCGAGCCGAGCTTGCGCACTTGCGCCGCGGTGACCGCGTAGGTCTGGATCGTCAGCGTGCCGACGCCGCGCGGATCCTTGGCGATCATCGCGTCGCGCGCATTGACCGCGAGGTTGACGACGACCTGTTCGAGCTGCCCCGGATCGGCGCGCACCGGCGACAGGTTGCGGCCGTGCTTCACCGTCAGCGTGACGGTCTCGCCGAGCAGCCGCTTTAGCAGCGTCGAGACTTCGGAAATGACGTCGGGCAGCTGCAGCACTTGCGGGCGCAACGTCTGCTGGCGCGAGAAGGCGAGCAATTGCCGCGTCAGGCTCGCTGCGCGGTTCGAATTGGCGCGGATCTGCTGGATGTCGTCATAATCGCTGTCGCCGGGCGAATGGCGCATCAGCATCAAGTCGCAATGCCCGATGATCGCGGTGAGGATATTGTTGAAATCGTGCGCGACGCCGCCGGCGAGCTGCCCGACCGCCTGCATCTTGGTCGCTTGCGCGACCTCGCGCTTGAGCCGCGTCTCCTCGCTATTGTCCTTGAGGCTGAGCAGTACCGCCGAATCGCCCAGCCCCCGCGCGCCCGCGATCGACAAGGCGACGGGTTCGTCGGGATGGTCCCTCAACCGCACCGCGAGGTCGGTCGAATGCGTTGCGCCCCCGGCGAAGCGGCGGATCGCATCGGCGACGACGCCCTTGTCCTCGCGCACCAGCAGATCGCCCGGATAGATCGGCGGGCTCGCCGGATCGACCGCGGCGGCGCGCGCGAAGGCGTCGTTCATCTGCAGGAAGCGGCCATCGCCGCCGATCAGCGCGACGCCGAACGGCATCAGCGACACGAGGCTGCGGATATGCGCGCTCGCGCTCTCGCCGATCGCGGCGTGGCCTTCCTCTTCGTCGATCAGCGCGACGAGCATCGGCGCGTCTTCGCCATCGAGGAACGGGATCTGCAGCACGCGCAACGGATTGCGCGTCAGCCCCTCGCGCTCGAAGCGCGCCATGCCTTGCGCGTCGGTTATGAGGAAACGCGCGAAATCGCGCCCGATGATCGCGCCGTCCTCCTGCCCCATCGCGCGCGAACGCAGCACGCGGTTGGCGGCGCGGATCCGGCCGTCGGGGTTGATCAGCGCAGCCATGATCCCGGCGCTGCCGAGCCGGTCGCCCGTCGCACCGGCGATGAGGTTTTCCATCGTCTTGGCGAGATCGAGCCCTTGCGAGGCGAAGAAGCGCCAGACGAGCAGATTCTCGTCCTCGCCGACGCGCGTGACATCGGCCGAGAGCGCCGCGCCCTTGACGACCAGGCGATCGACGCTCGCCGCGCCATCGCGCCACGCCGCGCGCCCGGCGCTGCCGAGCCGATCGACCCCGCCCGCGTCGAGCGGCAGGCCGGGCGGTGTCGGAAAACCGCCGAACAGCGCTTCGTAGCGGTCGTTCGCACAGACGAGCCGCCCAGCGCGGTCGGTCACCGCGATCGCGTCGGGGCTGCTTGCCGCGAGCGCGCGCGCAACGCTCCAATCGGGTTCGATCGCGGTGCTGGCCGTTGCCGGGAACAGCCGGCGCGCTGCGATCAACCCGCCTGTCACGACGAGCGCCGCTGCGGCGAAAGCCGCAGCGATCACAAGGCTGTGGAGAATGCCGAGGATGACCAAGGCGGCCGCCAGACCACAGCCGAGCGCAATCAGAGCGGCGCTGCGTGTGGCGGTGGCGTGGGGGGGCGCAGGTAGCGGGACCATCGCATCATGCTGTGAGCGCTGCACGGCCCGCGTCAAGGCTTAAGCGGCGGGGCGCCGCGGATCGGTCGCGATGCGCGACAAGCAGTCGATCGAAAAAGGAGGCCCCAGCGCGCTGCGCCGGGGCCTCCAGGCATTTTACCAGACCTTCACGCGCTCGGCAGGCGCGAGGTACATCTTGTCGCCGGGCTTTACGCCGAACGCGGCGTACCAGGCGTCGACGTTGCGCACTTCCATCGTGCGGAACGGACCCGGCGAATGCGGATCGCTCAGCAACTGCGAGCGCAGCGCGGGCTCGCGGAACTTGATCCGCCAGACCTGCGCATAGCCGAGGTAGAAACGCTGGTCGCCGGTCAGCCCGTCGATCACCGGCGCGGGCTTGCCGCCGAGCGAGCGATGATAGGCGTCGTACGCAAGCGCGAGGCCAGCGAGATCGGCCATGTTCTCGCCGAGCGTCAGCCCGCCGCGGATGTGCTGGCCGGGGAGCGGCTCGTACGCGTCATACTGCTTGACCAGTTGGTCGGTCATCGCGGTGAAGCGCGCGACGTCCTGCGGCGTCCACCATTCCTTCAAGGCGCCGGTCGGATCGAACTTGCGGCCCTGATCGTCGAAGTGATGGCTGAGCTCGTGGCCGATAACGACACCGATGCCGCCATAGTTGACCGCGGGATCGGCCTTCGCGTCGAAGAACGGCGGCTGGAGGATCGCCGCCGGGAAGACGATCTCGTTCATCGGCGGGTTGGCATAGGCGTTCACCGTCATCGGGGTCATGCCCCATTCGGTACGGTCGATCGGCTGGCCGAGCTTGTGCAGGTCGCGCTGATACTCGAACTGGTTCGCTGCGGCGACGTTGCCGACGAGATCGTCACGCTTGACCTGCACCGCGGTGTAATCGCGCCACTTGGTCGGATAGCCGATCTTGGGGGTGAAAGCGGCGAGCTTGGCGTGCGCCTTGACCTTGGTCTCGGGCGCCATCCAGGTCAGCTTGTCGATCCGCGTGCCCATCGCCGAGATGATGTTCTTGACGAGCTGATCGGCGGACGCCTTCGATGCCGGCGGGAAATAAGCCGCGACATATTGCTGGCCGATCTCTTCGCCGAGCGCGCCCGACACGGTCGAGACGCCGCGCTTCCAGCGCACCGGCTGCTGCGGCGCGCCGCTCAGCACGGTGCCGTAGAACGCGAAATTGGCATCGTTGATCGGCTTGGACAGATACCCCGCATACGAGCGCATCGTGCGCAGGATCAGGAAGTCCTGGACGACCTGCACGGGGGCATCGGCGAACGCCTTGGCCTCACCCGCGATCGCGCTCGGCATCCCGACGATATAGTTCGCCTGGCCCGCAGCCCCGGCCGCCTGGAAATAGGCCGCCCACGGGAAGCCCGCGGCCTTGCCGTCGAAGTCGGCGGGGAGATATTTGTTGTACGTCAGATCGGCGTTGCGCGACTTGACGCGGTCCCAATGCGCCTCGGCGAGCGTCTTCTCGAACGCGAACACGGCGGCGGCGCGCTGTGCGGCATTGTCCTGCCCGGCAAGGCCGAGCATCGTTGCCTGATACGCTTGATATTTGGTGCGCGTGTCGGCGAGCTTGGGGTCGTCCTTGAGATAATAATCGCGGTCGGGGAGACCGAGGCCGCCCTGATAGACATGGACGATATAGTTCTCGGGAGCCTTGTCGTCCTGCCCGACGCCGACGCCGAACAGGCCGCCGACGCCACGCTGCTGGAGCTTGGCCATCTCGGTCGCGAGTGCGGCCTTGTCCTTGGCGGCCTTGATTTCGCCGATCCATGGCTGGATCGGCGCGATGCCCTTCGCGTTGACCGCGGCTTCGTCCATGAAGCTCGCGTAGAAATCGCCAATCTTGTTGCCCGGCGTCTGCGTCGCCTTGTCGAGGATGATGCGCGTCCGCTCGAGCGAGCGATCGGCCAGCGCGTTGAACATCCCGTAGGTCGCCTTGTCGTCGGGGATCTGCGTCTTGGCTTCCCACGCGCCGCCGGCATATTTGGCGAAATCGTCGCCGGGCTTTACTGCGCTATCCATGCCGGCGGTATCGATGCCGAAGCTACCGATCTCGGCGCCGGTGCTTGCGCTCGGCGCAACGACAGGCTTGGGCTTGCTCGTCTGGGCGTAGGTTACGCCCCCCGCAGCGGCCGATGCCAGCAGCGAGAGTGTTAGGAGCGAAAACCGCATACAAATGTATCCTTCCTGAACCGTATTGCCGCGTGTTGTACCGCTATGACACGGCCAGTCAAATCGTTCTTGTCGCCCCGCCGCGATGCGCGCGCGCGCGCCATTTCCGTGCGATCCGCAGCCGCCAGACGAGGCTCGTCACGCCGTAACCCGCCACCGAGAGCCCGATCGCCAGGATCACCAGCCCGACGATGGTCGCGGGGCCGCCATGCGACACCAGCCAGTGCAGCCAGCTCGCATTCGCCGCGACGTTGCTCGCGATCGGCGCGCCGGGAACATCGCGGTCGAGCCGCAGCACCCAATGGCCGATCTCGTACGCGCTCCAGAACAGCGGGACGGTGGTCAGCGGATTGTGGAGCAGCGTCGTGCCGACTGCCACGGGCACGTTCGCGCGCACCGGTAGCGCGGTCAGCGCGGCAAGCGGCATATGCGCCAGGGGAAAGAGGATGCCGGTGAACAGCCCGAGCGCGACGCCGCGCGGCACCGAGCGGCGCGTGAAGCGCCACAGCGACGGTGCAAGGATGCGGTGCGAGACGGGGCGGAGAAAGCGATTCGCCTCGATACTGTCGCGCGTCGGCACATGACGGCGCGCCCAGCCCGTCGCACGGGCAACGGGTCCGCCGCGCGCCACGCGATCAGCCACGGTCGCGCATGATCCGGCCCTGCTCACGCTTCCAGTCGCGCTCTTTGATCGAGTCGCGCTTGTCGTGATCCTTCTTGCCCTTGGCGAGCGCGAGCTCGATCTTGGCGCGGCCCTTCGAGTTGAAATAGACCATCAGCGGCACGAGCGTCATGCCCTCGCGGTTGACCGCGCCGTGCATCTTGTTGATTTCGCGCTCCTTGAGAAGCAATTTGCGGACGCGCTTGGGCTCATGGTTGTAGCGGTTGCCGTGGCTGAATTCCGGCACGTTCGAATTGATCAGCCAGACCTCGCCGTCCTTCACCTCGGCATAGCTCTCGGCGATCGAGCCGGTGCCGCTGCGCAGCGACTTCACCTCGGTACCCGTCAGCGCGATTCCCGCTTCGTACACCGTCTCGATGTAATAATCGTACCGTGCGCGCCGGTTCTCGGCGACGATCTTGGTCTTTTCGAAGAGCGGGGGTTTCGGACGTGCCATGGGAGCCGCGATGTAGGCGTTGCCGCGACGAAACAAAAGCCATGCGGACAATTTAGCCGACGCGCGCAAGCAAAGCGCGCGCGAAGCCCCTATCTTAAGGTTTGGGTGCAATGGCCGCTCGCGTGATTGCCCGATCCAGTGTAGAGTTTCGCTATGTCCGATTTCGCCGCTCCCAAATTCGCGACCCACAGCTTCCCGATCGCGATCGACGCTGCCGACATTGATTTCATGGGCCACGTCAACAATGCCTCGTATCTCAAATGGGTGCAGGACGCGGTGGTCAGCCACTGGCAGCGCTTCGCGCCGAGCGAGGCGGTGGCGACGCACGCCTGGGTCGCGCTCAAGCACGAGATCACTTATCGCAAGCCGACCTTCCTCGACGACGAGGTGATCGCGACGGTGCTGCTCGAAAAGGTGCAGGGCGCGCGCGCTTTCTACGAGACGGTGATCAAGCGCGGCGAGGACGTGCTCGCCGAAGTCAAGTCGAGCTGGTGCTGCCTCAACGTCGAGACGATGCGCCCGGCAAGGCTGGCGCAGGGCGTGATCGACCGGTTCTTCGCCAAGGATTGAGGCTTTTTCGTAAGAGCTCGAGCCCACACCCCCCACCGTCACCCCGGCCTCGTGCCGGGGTCCACCGGGCCGGGCGTCATGCCGGTAGTGGATCGAGACCGAAGCCAACCGCGAGATCGTTCCAAGCAGGGTTCTCAGATTCGATGAGGTTCCGCTTCCAATCTCGGCGATAGCGCTTGAGTTGTTTCTCGCGCATGATCGCGGATTCCATCGTTCCCGCGACCTCAAAGTACACGAGCCGGAGTATCCCATACCTCTTCGTGTGCCCGTCGAAAGTACCGGAGCGATGTTGGAGCACGCGACCAATTAGATTCGACGTCACGCCGACATAGACCGACCCGTTGTACCGGGACGCCAGAATATAGACGCACGGGGTTCGCTCGATCGTAATGCGGTGAACGTTGCCGCACGGTGGACCCCGGCACAAGGCCGGGGTGACAATCGTGTGAGGCGTTAGATCCCGGCCGCAGCCAACCCTGCATCGACCACACGCTGGCTCGCTTCGCTCGGCCAAGTCATCGGCAGGCGCAGCGCCGTCGGGAAATCCGGGCGGACCTTGTTCACCGCATATTTCACCGGCCCGGGCGAGGCATCGGTGAAGAGCGACACGTGCAGCGCGAACAGCCGGTCGTGCAGTTCGAGCGCGAGCGTATAGTCCCCTGCCCCGCACGCCGCCTGGAACTCCGCGCACAACCGCGGCGCGACGTTCGCCGTCACCGAGATGCACCCGATCCCGCCCGTCGCATTGAACGCGAGCGCCATGTCGTCATTGCCCGAAAGCTGCTCGAACCCCTCGGGGCACGCCGCGCGCTGCGCCGACACGCGCTGGATCACGCCCGTCGCATCCTTGATGCCGATCACGCTCGGCATGGCGTGCGCAATCCGCGCGACGGTCTCGACCGCAATGTCGGTCACGGTGCGGCCCGGCACGTTGTACAGCACGATCGGCAGGTCGCACGACCCCGCCACCGCTTCGAAATGCCGGAAGATGCCCTCCTGATTGGGCCGGTTGTAATAGGGCGGGACCATCAGCGCCGCGTCGGCACCTGCCGCCTTGGCGGCCTTGATGTTGTGGATCGCGACGCGCGTGTCGTTCGACCCCGCGCCCGCCAACACCGGCACGCGGCCGCGCGCTTGGTCGACGCAGACCGCGACGATCGCGAAATGCTCCTCGGCGGTCAGCGTCGCTGCCTCGCCCGTCGTGCCGCACGGCACCAGCCCGGCCGAGCCCTCGGCGATCTGCCACTCGATGAAATCGCGATAGGCGCGCTCGTCGAAACTGCCGTCAGCGGCGAACGGCGTGACCAACGCCGGGATCGATCCCGAAAACATAGCGAATTGCTCCTGCGAACCGAATTTCGTCGCATTTGAGGTGTAATGCGCGGGACAAATACGGACCGGAGGCATAGTCTGTCCACATGATTGCATGGCTCTTCAAATCCGGTGTTCTGCTCGCGGGCATTTCGACCCTCGCCGTTACCTCTGGCGACGCGCAGGATCAGCTCGGCTGGGGTCGCGCGACGCAGGTGCTGACCGGCACGACCGCCACCAACAGCGCGCTCGCCGCGTCGATCGCCGAGTGGAAATCGCTCCAGCAATCGTCGAGCTACGGCTTCGACAGCTACGCCCGCTTCCTGCTCGCGCACCCCGGCTGGCCCGGCGAGACCGCGATGCGGCGGATGGCGGAGAAGGCGCTCGATTCTGGCGGCTGGTCGCCCTCGACCGTGGTCGCGTTCTTCCGGCGCTTCCCCGCGTTGACCGGCGCGGGCAAGACGCGCTTTGCCGAGGCGCTCGCCGCGACGGGGCAGCAAGGCGAAGCGGCGAGCGCGGCGCGCGCCGCCTGGGTGTCGGGAACGCTGTCGAGCACCGACGAGAGCAAGATCCTCGCGACCTTCCCCGGTGCCCTGTCGCCCGCCGATCACGATGCGCGGATGGACATGCTGCTGTGGCAGGGCGCGACCGCCGCGGCACAGCGCCAGCTGATGCTGACCAGCCCGGCGCGGCAAAGCGTGTTCGCCGCGCGGCTCGCCTTCCGCACCAGCGCGCCCGATGCGGGCGACCGGCTGATCGCGACGCAGGCCTATGGCGCGACCGATCCCGGCTGGATCGCCGACCGGGCGATCTGGTATCGCAACACCGGCGCCTCGGCCAGCGCGCGCAATTCGCTTGCACAGCGCCCCGCGCTCGCAGTCGTGCCGGGCAGCGCCGAGCAATGGTTCGAAGTGCTGCTGACCAACGCGCGCGCCGCCGCCAATGACGGGCAGAATTCGCTCGCCTATGACATCGCGCGCAAGCTCGGCGATGCCTATCCGATCGGCACCGACGTCAGCACGCGGCCGTATGGCGAGCGCGACGATTATACGAGTCTTGCCTGGCTCGCGGGCCGCACCGCACTGAAGCAGCTCGCCCGCCCGGCGGATGCAGTGCCGCTGTTCGTCAGTTACGCCGCCGCCTCGAAGACCCCGACGACGCAATCGAAGGGCCTGTATTGGGCCGGTCGCGCCGCCGAGGCCGCCGGGCGTCGCGACGAGGCGAACGGCTATTACGCGCGCGCCGCGGCGTTCCGCGATCTGTTCTACGGTCAGCTCGCCGCCGAGCGGATCGGCCAGCCGCTCGTCGCGCCGGGCGATCCGGTGCTGCGCCCGGTCGACCCGTCGACGCGCGGGGCGTTCTACGCGCGCGAAACGGTGCGCGCGGCGCAATATCTCGGCACGGTCGGCAATTGGGAAGACCAGACCGCGTTCGTCCGCCAGATCGCGCTCGATGCCAAGACCGACAGCGACCATGTCCTGGCGACCGAACTGTCGCGCACGCTCGGGCGGCCCGATCTCGGCGTGATGGTCGGGCGCAGCGCGCTGCAGAACGGCCTCAGCGAATATTCGACCGTCGGCTTCCCCAATGTCCGCGTGCCCGTGGCGAGCCAGGACGACTGGACGATGATCCATGCGATCGCGCGCCAGGAAAGCCAGTTCGACCGCGCCGCGATCAGCCATGCCGGCGCGCGCGGGCTGATGCAGCTGATGCCCGGCACCGCGCGCGACCAGGCTGGCAAGCTCGGCCTGGCATACAATGCCGCGGCGCTGACGACCGATACCGACTATAACATCATGGTCGGATCAACCTATTTCCGGCACATCTACGACATCTACGGCAGCTATCCGCTCGCGGTCGCGGCGTACAATGCTGGCCCGGGCAACGTGAACAAATGGCTCCGCGCGAATGGCGACCCGCGCAGCGGCGGCGTCGACATGCTCGACTGGATCGAGGCGATCCCGATCTACGAGACGCGCAACTACGTCCAGCGCGTGCTCGAGAATGCCGTGGTGTACGATCTGATGAACCCCACGCGCTCGCGCTCGTCGGGGTCGAACCGGATCAGCTGGTATCTGGGCAAGCGCATCCCAGGCTGAGCGCGGAGGCTGGCCCAGCCGATGGCAAGCGTCTAGAATAGTACGATGAATGACCTTATTCCCACTGGTAACGTTGCACTGCTGATTGATGCTGACAACGCCAGCCACACAGCGATAGACCCCGTCCTGACCGCGCTCGCAGATCTTGGCACCGTCAACATCCGGCGGATCTACGGCAATTGGAGCAAAGTCCGTTGGTGACACGCATCCGTCAGCAGGGGCTTCAAGTCTACGGCTTCGGTCGCGCCAACACGCCGGAGGGCTTTCGGCAAGCGTGCAACCGCTTCATCGATGTCGAAACGCTAGAGAAGACCGTCGCCGAGATGCCGATGCCGCTCCCGCCGGCGATCCTGCCCAAGGAAGGCAAGTCCTCGATCGACACGAGTCTCACGCGGCTGCTTATCGACGCGTATGAGGCCTCCAAACGCGACGCCCAGGGGTTCGCCTCGCTCAGCGAGGTTGGCCAGCGCGCCAGCAACCGGTCGAGTTTCGACGCGCGGAACTATGGTTTCTCGCGACTTTCCGACCTTATTGATACAGTCCCGGGATTTGTCGTAGAGCGGCGCAACGGCAGCGTGTTGGTCAAGCGAGTCCGATCGCCGCTCACAGACCCTTCCTGATGACCGACCGACCCAATTACATCACCCCCGCGGGCTACGCCGTGCTCAGCGCCGAATATCGCCAGTTGCTCGGCGAGGAGCGGCCAAAGCTCGTCGACGTCATCTCCTGGGCGGCGGGCAATGGCGATCGCTCGGAGAATGGCGATTACATCTACGGCCGCAAACGGCTGCGCGAGATCGACCGGCGGCTCGGCTTCCTCGCGCGGCGGATGAAAGCCGCCAAGGTGATCGACCCCGCCCAGCAGCCCGATCGCGCGCGAATCTGGTTCGGCGCGACCGTGACGATCGTCGATGACGACGATGTCGAGCGCGTGCTGACGCTGGTCGGCGACGACGAGACCGATGCCGCGGCGGGCAAGATCGGGTGGAACGCGCCGATCGCGCGGGCGCTCCGCGGCGCGGCGGTCGGCGATCTGCGGCGCGTACTGCTGCCGGCGGGCGAGCGCGCGTATGAAGTGGTGGCAATCACCTACCCGGCAACCGAGCGTTTCATCCCCGGCGATTGACGCTGGGTGGTGCGCCGCACACGGTTGGGCCCTGACCATCAAAGGACCCTTGCCGATGCCGCTCCCCCCTCTCTGGTCGCCCCGCTTGCTCAGCTTGCTGCGGATCATCGTCGGGCTCGGCTTCGTCCAGCATGGCTGCTCCAAATTCTTCGGCATCCCGCCCTTCCCCATGCCGCTCAATCCCTTGCTGACCGTGGCCGGCGTGCTCGAGCTCGGCGGGGGCGCGCTGATCCTGGTCGGGCTGTTCACTCGGCCGGTGGCGTTCGTGCTGTCGGGCATGTCGGCCGCCGCCTATTTCATCGCGCATTTCCCCAAGAGCGTCTTTCCGGCCGCCAACGGTGGCGAAGCGGCGATGCTGTATTGCTTCGTCTTCCTGTATCTCGCCGCGGCCGGAGCCGGCCCGATCAGCTTGGATGCGCGCCGCTCTAAGATGTGAAGCGCGGCGTGCGACGAATATTGCGCGCCGTGCGATCGATGGTCGTGCGTTGCGCGATCGACGCGGCTATAGCGCCGGTCCGGCGTGCGTCATTCCAGCGCGCCGTGTCGGGAGCAGTACAAGACAATGACGATGCAACGCGTGTTCGTGAGTGGTAAGGTTCAGCGGACGGGGTATCGCGATTGGGCAGTGCGCAAGGCGCAGGAGCTGGGCCTCACCGGCTGGGTCCGCAATTTGACCGACGGGCGAGTCGAATTGCTCGTCGTCGGCGAGGATGAAGCGGTCGTCGCGATGGCCGAGGCGTGCCGCGAGGGATCCGAACATTCGCGCGTCGACCATGTCGAGACGCTTCCCGCCGACGAGCGCGCGCCAAAGGGCTTTACCAAGCGCTTCACCGCCTAGCGGACTGCACCGAAACGGGGCCAATTTCGCAACTGCACTTAACCTATAGCAGTGTTATTCTAGGCGCATGAGCGATGCGCCGCCCCTCAATACCGCGCCGCTGCCAGTCCGGCTGCGGGCCGAGGATTATCTGCTGCTTCACCAAGCAGGAGCATTCGCCCCCTACACTCGCACCGAGTTGATCGACGGGGGGGTGTATTTCGTGAACGCACAGCATCGACCGCACGCGCTCGCCAAGATCGAATTGTATGATGCGATCCGCGCGGCGCTGCGGGCGATCAGCTCGCCGCTGCGCCCGCTGGTCGAGGCGAGCATCGCGCTGTCGGGGCACGACGTGCCAGAGCCCGACATCGTGCTGACGAGCGAGCCGCGCGGCGAAGGCTTCGTCCCGCTCCTATCGGTGCACCTCGTCATCGAAGTATCCGACACGACGATGCGCAGCGACATCCGCCGCAAGGTCGCGAGCTATGCCCGCGCCGCGATGCCCGAATATTGGGTGGTCGATATCAAGGCGCGCACGATCCACCAGATGTGGTCGCCCACCGGCGACCTCTATGCCGAACGTTGCGCTGTCGCGTTCGGCGATGTCATCGCAGCGGCGACGATCGTCGGGTTGAGCGTCGATACGGCGAGCCTCTAGGGCCCGCCGCATCGACCGCGCTGATCAGCGCGTCAGCTTCTTGTAGGCCAGCCGCGTCGGGCGGTCGGCCGCATCGCCGAGGCGACGGCGCTTGTCTTCCTCGTACGATTCGAAATTGCCCTCGAACCATTCGACATGGCTGTCACCCTCGAACGCAAGGATGTGCGTCGCGAGGCGATCGAGGAAGAAGCGATCGTGGCTGATGACCACGGCGCAGCCCGCGAAGCTCTCGAGCGCTTCCTCGAGCGCGCGCAGCGTCTCGACGTCGAGATCGTTGGTCGGCTCGTCGAGCAGGAGGACGTTGCCACCCTCCTTGAGCATCTTGGCGAGATGGACGCGGTTGCGCTCACCGCCCGACAGCTGGCCGACCTTCTTCTGCTGGTCCTGGCCCTTGAAGTTGAACGCGCCGACATAAGCGCGCGTGCCGAGCTCCTGCTTGCCGAAGCGGAACACTTCGAGCTTGTCGGAGACTTCCTCCCACACCGTGTTCGACGGCGTCAGGTCATCGCGCGACTGATCGACATAGCCGAGCTTGACGGTCTGGCCGACCTCGATCGAACCGCCATCGGGCTGTTCCTGGCCGGTGATCAGCTTGAACAGCGTCGACTTGCCCGCGCCGTTCGGCCCGATCACGCCGACGATGCCGCCTGGCGGCAGCACGAAGTCGAGATTGTCGAACAGCAATTTGTCGCCGTAAGCCTTGGTCAGGCCCTTGGCCTCGATCACCTTGCCACCGAGACGCTCGGGCAGCTGGATCAGGATCTGCGCCTTGCCGACGCTGCGGTTCTCCTGCTTCTCCATCAGCTCGTCGAACGCACGGATACGCGCCTTCGACTTGGTCTGGCGCGCCTTGGGGGTCTGGCGCATCCAGGCGAGCTCGTCCGAGATCGCCTTGGCCTTGCCCTGCTCCTCGCGATCCTCCTGCTCGAGCCGCTTGACCTTCTTTTCGAGATAGCCCGAATAGTTGGATTCGTAGGTGTAATAGCGCCCGCGATCGAGCTCGAGCACCCAGTTCACGACGTTATCGAGGAAGTAGCGATCGTGGGTGACGAGGATGACGTTGCCGACATAATCGCGCAGGTAGTTCTCGAGCCAGGCGACGCTTTCGGCGTCGAGATGGTTGGTCGGCTCGTCGAGCAGCAGGATGTTGGGCTTTTCGAGCAGCAGCTTGCACAAGGCGACTCGACGCTTCTCACCGCCCGACAGGTTCGTGACCGAACTGTCGCCCGGTGGGCAACGCAGTGCCTCCATCGCGATCTCGAGCTGGTTGTCGAGGCTCCAGCCGTCGACCGCGTCGATCTTCTCCTGCAGGTCGCCCATTTCGGCGAGCAATGCGTCGAAATCACAATCCTCGGGCGGATCGCCCATGATCGCGACGATCTCGTTATAGCGATCGACCATCCCGCCGATTGGGCCCGCGCCGGCGCGCACGTTGCCGATCACGTCCTTGGTCTCGTCGAGCTTGGGCTCCTGCGGCAGATAGCCGACCTTGATGCCCTCGGCCGCCCACGCCTCGCCGGTGAATTCGGGGTCGATCCCGCCCATGATCTTCATCAGCGTCGACTTGCCCGAGCCGTTCGGCCCGATGATCGCGATCTTGGCGTCGGGCAGGAACTGGAGCGAGATGTTGTTGAGCACCGGCTTGGGGGCGCCGGGGAAGGTCTTGGTCAGGCCCTTCATCACATAGCTGTACTGCACGGCCATCGGCTGCGGACTCCGGGGTTAAAGATGGTGGATTGTTGGCGTGGCAGATAGCGATGCGCGGGGGCGTTGGCAACGTGGGCGGGGTGCGGTAGCCTGTTGCGATGGAACGGATCGACATCTCGGATGATCGCCGCGTCGCGGATCTGGTCGAAGCGGTCGAGCGCGACGGCGCGGTGGAGATCGTGCGCGATGGCGTGGTGGTGGCGACCGTTGCCGCGCGGGAGCCAGACGTCTCGGCTCGCGAACCGCAGCCTATCGACATCGCGGAACTCGAGCGCTTCCACGCTGAACACCCGATGCCGCGTTTCGAGAAGAGCTGGGGCGAACTGCTCCGCGAAATGCGGGACGAGGACGATCATTGAGCCACTATTGCGATGCCAGCGTGATGGGCACGCTTGTGTTCCGCGATACCGATTGGATCAGCGTGCGGCATTGGATCGAGACGACCAAGCCCAGCCTCAGCTATAGCGACTTCGGCTTTGGGGAGCTTGCCTCGGCGGTCGGTCGGCGGGTCCGGATGCAGCAATTGGATCCTACCAAAGCACAGACGCTGCTACTCGATTTCCCCACGCGTCTTCCCGATTGGGCCCGCGCCACTGTCGCGCCATCCGATATCGATGTCGCGACGGGCTACATGCTGCGCTTCCAACTCGGTTTGCGCCTTCCCGACGCGATTCACATTGCCACTGCCGGACGCCTCGGGCTTACACTCGTCTCGACCGACATCCGCCAAGTCCGCGCTGCCGCCTCGCTCGGTGTCGCCGCCATCAACCCCTTGCAAACAGACGGGACTCCTTCTTGACCAAGCTTCGCGCCCTCGCCCCTTGCCTGCTGCTCGCCTCGACCCTGCTCACCGGCCCGGCGCTCGCCCAGCGCCCTGCCCCGCTGGTCGATCCCGCAGTCGCTGCGCTGCGCGACAAGGCGCTGGGCGACGACATCGCCTATGACATCGTCGAGGGGCTCACCACCGAGGTCGGCCCCCGCCCCGACGGCTCGCCGCAGGAAGAGCGCGCGCGGCTATGGGCGGTGACGAAGCTCAAGAGCCTCGGCTTCAAGAATGTGCGGATCGAACCGTATGAACTGCAGAATGTCTGGGTCCGCGGCGTCGAGACGGCGGAGGTGGTCGCGCCGTTCGCGCAGCCGCTGCGGCTGACCGCGCTCGGCAATTCGGGCGCGACGCCCGCCGAGGGGCTGACGCTCCCGGTCGCCTTCTTCCCCTCGCTCGCGGACCTGCGTGCAGCGCCCGATGGGAGTCTTAAGGGCAAGATCGCCTTCGTCTCGAACGCGATGCAGGCCAATCAGGACGGATCGGCCTATGGCCCCGAAGGCCAGGCGCGTCGCGCTGGCCCGAGCATCGCTGCGCAGAAGGGCGCAAGCGCGATCGTGATCCGCTCGATCGGATCGGACCACGGCCGTGGCCCCCACGCCGGCGTCACCAATTTCGCGCTGGGCGTCGCCCCGATCCCGGCTGCCGCGCTCTCGGTCTCCGATGCAGCCAACCTCGAGCGGATGATCAAGCGCGGCAAGCCCGTCACGCTCCACCTCACCCTCACGCCGACCTTCGTGCCGACCCGCATGTCGGGCAATGTCGTCGCCGAAGTCCCCGGCACCGATCCCACGGCAGGCACGATCCTGATCGGCGGGCATCTCGACAGCTGGGATCTCGGCACCGGCGCGATCGATGACGCCTCGGGCGTCGCGATCACCACCGCCGCCGCCAAGCGGGTGATGGACAGCGGCCGGCATCGCCGCACGATCCGCGTCGTCTGGTTCGGCGATGAGGAGACCGGTGGGTTCGGCGGGCTCGCCTATGCCAAGGCACATGCCGGCGAGACGCACGCACTGGCGGCCGAATCCGACTTCGGCGCCGACCGCGTCTGGCGATTCGAAACCAACCTCCCCGCGACCGCCAAAGCCGTCGGCGATCGCCTCGGCGCCGCGCTCGCGCCGCTCGGAATCGTTCGCGGCAGCGGAATCGGGGGCGACGGGACCGATGTCGGCCCGACTCTGGCGACCGGCGTTGCCGCGATCGACCTCAACCAGGACGGCACGCGCTATTTCGATTACCACCACACGCCAGAGGACACGCTCGAGCGGATCGATCCGCAACAATTGCGTCAGAATGTAGCGGCTTGGACGACAATGCTCGCGATCGTCGCCGATGCGCCCGAGGCAATCGGCCCGGTTACGCCAAAGAAATAGCCCGCGCTCGCTTCGTCGCAAATATGGCCGAAAGGTGGCAGAAGCGCCCGTCTATGGCCGATTTGCGATTGACGCACCGCAGCGGGGCGCTATGACTCCGACCTTCGCGGGCGGCATAGGGCCGGCTGCGAAGCGCTAATTTGCTTGGGAGCAATTGCATGAAGAAGATCGCCCTTGTTCTCGTCGCCGCCGGCCTGGTCTCGCTCGCCGCTTGCAACAAGAACCCTGAAGCTGCTGCAATCGAAAACAATGCTGACGTCATCGCCGACGGCATCGACAACAACGCTTCGATGATCGACGACATGGCTTCGAACACCTCGAACGCGGTTGCTTCGGACGTCCTGGCAAACAAGGCCGACGAACTGCATGACGCTGCCGACAACGTCCGTGACGCGGGCGAAGCCAAGGCCGACAACGTCGCCAAGGCTGCCAACTAAGATCACTGGGCTTCGGCCCGGATCTGAAGATTTGGGGCGCCTTCCTAGCGGAAGGCGCCCTTTTTCGTGCCCGCTGCGTCAAGCTGCGCGAGGACCATGTCGAGCGCCGCCAAGCGCAACGCGATCTCGCGACGATACGAGGTGCCAGCGGGCGCCAGGCTGAGCGCCCGCGCCCAATAGCGACGCGCGGTGCGATAGTCCCTGGCCTGCGCGTAGGCGAGCCCTTCAAAAAATGCTGGTGCGGGATGGTCTGGCGCGAGCCGGGTCGCCTGCTCGAACGCGAGCCGCGCCGCGGGGGACATCGCGGCGTCGTGCTGCGCCATCGCAGTCCCCAGCCCGGTCCACAGCGTCAGGCTGCGCGGATAATGGTTGAGGCCGAGCAGGATGACATTGACGCCGCTACGCCGGCTGCCCGCGCGCATCAGCGCGTCCGACGCGATCAGATATGCGCCGTCGCCGGTAAAGCGACCGAGCATCGCGTCGCGCAGCTCGACCATTTCCGGCGCGACCGCCACGGGGATCGCATCCGACGCCGCCAGATGTTCGCCAAGCCCGGCGCGTTGCTGAAGCGCATATCCGGCAGCCCCGAGCATCACGGCAGCGCCGACCAGCGTCCACAGCGAGCGCGACACGCCGCTGGCCCATAAGGCTGCGGCGGCCACGACGCCGATCAGCGCCAAACCGATCCAGCCACTCATTGCGTCTGCTTTGCGTTCATCAGGCTGCTGTACGGGAATTGCGCGCGACGTCTAAGCACAAGTGCGGGGTCTAAGCACAAGTGCGGGGTCTAAGCACAAGCGCGGGCGCGCCGCCGCTTCACGGGCGCTACACCCACGGGTCAGTGGCCAGAACGTATCGGCTGGATCAGATCCCAGCGGTTTCCGCACAGATCCTCGAAGACCGCGACAATACCGTACGGCTCGTGTCGCAGCGGCTCGACGAACTGGACGCCGCGCTGCGTATAGGCATGATGGTCGCGGGCAAAATCATCGGTCTCAAGAAACAGGAACACGCGTCCGCCGCTCTGATTGCCGACCGCGCTGACTTGTGCCTCGCCAACGGCTCGCGCCAGCAGCAGCCCGTTTGCACTACCCGGCGGCGCAACGACGACCCAGCGCTTCTGATCGCCGAGCGCAGTATCCTCGCGAAGCTCGAACCCGAGCGCATTGACGAAGAAGGCAATGGCGAGATCATAATCCGCAACGAGTAGCGAGGTCAGGGCGAGACGCTGTGGCATCCGGCCCTTCTGACCGATAACGCCCGTCGCGCCAATGCCAGACCGCCCCTCAGCGGACGCCCGAGGGCGTCCGCGTGGGCGGCCTTCAAGCGCGGCCGATTAGACGCTGTGCGATCGTGTCGGCAACGTCGGAAATCGGCGCGCCGGTGCGCTCGGCCTCGTCCCACACCTGGACCAGCCGGTCGGGAATGCGAGCGATACGCGTCTCGACTTCGGCCTGGTCGCCGTGGCCGAGATATTCGAGCGCGACGTTGATGATGCCGCCGGCGTTGATGACGTAATCGGGCGCGTACAGGATGCCGCGCGCCTGGAGGGCCGCACCCTCGGCCTTGGTCTCGAGCTGGTTGTTCGCGCCGCCTGCGACGATCGTGGTGCGAAGCGCAGCGATCGATGCCGGAGTCAGGATCGCGCCGAGCGCGTTGGGGCTGACGATGTCGGCCTCGACGCCGAGAATCTCGTCGGCACCAGCGGTCTGCGCGCCGAGCTCTTCGGCAAGCGCCTTCGCGCGGTCGGCATTGACGTCGGCGAGCGTGAGCACCGCGCCGTCCTTGGCGAGCAAGCGGGCGAGCCCGCCGCCGACACTACCGACGCCCTGGATCGCGACGCGCACGCCCTTCATGTCGGTAGCGCCCAGCCCGCGCTGTGCGGCTGCCTTGACGCCGAGATAGACGCCCATTGCGGTGTACGGCCCGGGATCGCCGCCAGCGCTGCCGGCTGCGACGGGGAGGCCCGAGACATGCTTGGTCATCGTCGCGATCGTCTTCATGCTCGCTTCGGACATGCCGACGTCTTCGGCGGTCACATAGCGCCCACCGAGCGATTCGACCGCGCGGCCGAACGCCTCGAGCTGAGCATGGCTGATGCTGTCACCAGGGTTGGCCGCGAGCACGACGCCCTTGCCGCCGCCCATCGGGAGATCGGCCATCGCGTTCTTGAAGCTCATCCCGCGCGACAGGCGCAGCGCATCGGTGATCGCGCGGTCGCTATCGGCATAGTGCCAGAAGCGCACGCCGCCAGCCGCCGGCCCGAGCTTGGTCGAATGAACCGCAATGACCGCGCGAAGCCCCGAAGCGGGATCGGTGAAGAGGTGCACGCCCTCATGATCATCAAAATCGGGGAAGCCCCAGCCGGTGGTCACGGACAAATTCCTGGCTGTTGAAAGAAGTGGGGCGACCGACGGGACTTGAACCCGCAACATCCGGCATCACAAGCCGACGCTCTAACCAATTGAACTACGATCGCCGCAGAGGAAGCGCCCCTAGCGGGGTCGAGGGGCCAGCGTCAAGAATGGATCGTTCAGAATTTACCGTCAATCGACAGCCGATGCCCCGACGGGCTCGGTTGAAAGCCGCTCAGCTCGAGTTTCTGCGCCGCGCTCGGGTCGCTCGGCTTGACCGTGAGGTCCGCGCGGAACCGCCCGTTCAGCCACAGCCGCAACGCGATCTGCTCGGTCCCCGCCTGGCTCGCGAGCGGCAGCAGCAAAGCACCTGCGTCGCAGCGCGCGGTGCCGGTGAGCCCCTGCCCCAGGCTGATCCCTGCAATATCGGCGCCGAGCGTCGCCTTGACGCGCCCCTCAGCACTCTCACACGTGCCGTTGACGAAATGGATGGTGACGGCGTCGAGATCGATCCCGCTAACCGGCAGCGGCGCGAACACCGCACCGGCGGGCACGCTCGCGGTCATGTCGTCGAGCCCGATGCCGTGCCGCGAAACGCTGATCGCGCCGTGGATCGCGCGAGTCGCGTCCGCACCCGTCGCCGGACTCGCGAGATCGACGCGCGCCCGGCCGGCGAGCAACGCCCAAGGCGACAGCGATGCGCTCAGATCGCCGAGCGCGATGCTGCCGACCTGCGCCTCTCGCAGATGCCCGAACCACACGCTGCCGCTCGCCTCGCGCGCGGCGACTCGCGTTTGCTCGAGCTCGAACGCCCCGAGCACGAAGCGCAACGGCAACAGCACGAGCAGCGCGACGACGAACACCGCGCCGAACAGCGCGACGGGGCCGGTCTTCAACCGAAAGCGCGTCATTGGCCCTTCGCCTTCAACGTCATTTGCACCGACACGGTACGGTCGGCGCCAGCAGTGGTGGCGAGCCGGTCGACGAGAATCCCCGCCGCCTCGAGTTCGGCAATCCACGCGACCAGCGCGCCGGGTCGCGCCGAGCCGATCGCGATCTCGACTCGGTCGCTGCCCTGCGGCGTGACGCTCGCCAGCGCGAAGCCGGCATCGTTGGCGCGCGCGCGAATCACCGATTCGAGCGGAGCATCGAGCGGAGCGACGCGCAGCGTCTGTGCCGCCTTGACCGCATCGACGCGGATCTGCGTCTCGCCGAGCGCGATCACCGCATCGGCATGCCGCGCCTTCGCCGACTCGAGCGCATCGCCGAGCGGCACGACGAGAAAATAGCACAGCACCAGCAGCGTGAGCACCGCGCCGGTCAGCAGTAGATATTGTTCGCGCTGCGTGCGCGCGCGAAACCACATGAGGACGCGCTCGGTCATCGTGGCTTCACCGTCAGTTCCCCCGAGAGCCGGCCGTTCACCGCCTGGAACTGGCCTTGCGGCGTAGCGTCGAACCCGCTCGCGCCAAGCTGGCGTTGCAGGTCGAGGATCTGCCCCTCATTCTGGACGCCGACGCCGACGCGCACCGTGCCATTCGGATCGAAGGCGAGCGTGTGCGCTTCGCTTCCCGGCGTCGCGCGGATCGCCGCGAACACCGCCGCCGTGCTCCGGCTGAAGCCCAGCCCGCCGCCGCGCAGCCGGTCGAGCCGCGCGGTCAACTGGCGATCGGCGTCGCTCACCGCCTCGCCGCGCGCAAGCCCGGTCCGCGCGAGCAGTTCGGTGCGGCGTTCAAGATCATCCGCTGCGGTCGAATATTTGACCAGCTGGACGATCGTGATGAGCAGCGTCACGCCGAGGATCGCCGCGCTCAGCCAGCCGAGCCGGCGGACAAGCGCCCAATCGACCGCGCGGCGCGTCTTGCGCGCAAACGCGCCCTGGCGAAGATCGAGCGACGGCGCCGCCACCGCCGCAACGATCGCGGTCTCGAGCGCATCGCGCGACAGGACCACCGGCGCGACGCTGCCCGTGACAAGCTCGGTCAGCCGAGCTTCATCGGCGAACCCGCTCGTGACCCCGCGCACCACGCCCTCGCCGCCGAGATCGGCGCGCAGATAGCCCGTCTCGGGCCGTGGCAGCAGCAGCGGCGCGGGCAAGATCGCATCGGGATCGACGCCGTTCTCGGCCAGCAGATCGAGCCATGCGCGCATCTGCAGCGCGCCAACGACGCCGATCGGCCGCTCGACGACCTCCCCCTCGCGCCCGACCGCGACGTGCAGATCGCCGATCGGGCCCGCACTTGCATCCGCCGCGAGCATGCGTGCGGCAGTGACCGACTGGGCAAGCGAGCGATCGGGCAGTTCGGCCCAATGCAGCGTCACCGCGTCAGCCGGCGCGACAGCGACACACGCCAGCATCGTATCGGCGGCGAGCAGCGGAAAGCCCTCGCCGCGCGCCGCGACGGTGTCGCCCGCGATGCGCAGCCAGCGCCACGGCAGATCGGGGGCGGGCAAGAAGAGGACGAGCGTTTGTGTCATGATGGCTCGCCCCATTGCCGCGATACGAGCCGCGCGGGAAGCGCCGTTGCGTCGATCAGTCCGGTTTGCTCAAGCGTGGCCCCGCCGAGCGCGACGCGCACCTTGAGCGAGAACCATGTCGTCTTTACGTCGGTCTGCGACGGCGCATCGTCGCCGGTGCTGCTGCGCACCGCACTTTGCGCCCAGAAGGCCGTCGTCGTCGCGAAGCCCAAAGGCGGGCGCTGGAGCAGGACTTGCCGCACCGCCTCGGGCGAAAGCCCGATCCGCAGCATCGCGATCAGCGGCGCCTGCTCCGGCAGCAGAGTGTTGACGTTGATCCGCGACAGCGCGGCGACGGGCAAGGTGCACAGCCACGGGCGGAGCTTGTCATAATCGCTGCGCGTCACGCCGCGCACCGCGCGCAACTCGCTCGGGTCGCTCATCAGCGTGTTCGCGGTGCGATAGGGCTGCGCGCCACCACGATAGTCGCGGTCCTCGGCGCCGCCGGTGATCGGCGAATCGTCGCTGTCGATCCAGTCGGCGGTGGCAGCGGCGATCGCCTCGGGCGATGCCGCTGCGGGATCGACCAGCCGAATCAGTCGCGCAAACTGGAGTTGCGCTGGCGTGTAGGCGAAATAGCTGCCGCTTTTCGCGGGCGTCTCGGTCACGAGGCTGTTGAGATTGAAGCAATTGCCGCCGTCGACGACCGTTGCCGTCGCGGTGCCGTTCGGGATCGGCAGCGGGTACGGCGTGCCGCTCCAGCCGCCCTGCAGCGTCACCTTGTCGGGGCTCTTGCGCAGCAACTCGCTGACCCTGACGACCGCGAGCGTCTCGGCCGCGAACGAATAGGCGCGCGCCTGGTCGAGCGCGACCGCGTTGCCGCCGAGCCGCGTGGCGAGTCGCAAACGCTCGAGCGCGGTCCCGGCAAGCACCGCGATCACCGCGACGAGCAGCAACACCGTGAGCAGCGCGGCGCCGCGCTCGGAGGGTTTGCGCTCAACCGACGCGGTCATCGACGCGCCTCCCATAGCCGGTGCCGACGAGGAAGAGCTGGCGCGTCGCGATCCCGCTGTCGCGCACCACGCGCAGTTCGAGCGCGTCGGGCAGCGGCGATTGCGGGCTGCCGGTCCAGCGGTCGCTCCACGCGCCCTTGACGCGGTAGCGCAGCGCGACCTGGCGGACGTGCGCCAGCAGCGGCGTCGGCGGGAGCGGCGGCGCGCCGTCGAGCATCGGATAGGCGGTCCGCACGAGCGCGCCGTCGACCACGCCATATTCGACCTTCTGCACGCTCGCGCGCGGCGTGCCGTCGAGATTGCTCCAGCCGCTGCGCACCAGCCGCAGCATCGGCGCTGCCGCCGCTCCCGCTTCGCCGGTGAAGGGCGCGAGGACGCGGCCATCCTCGCCGCGCGTCGGGCGCGGCGTCGCTTGCGCGAGATCGGCAGTGAGGATCGCGCCGAGCCGGTTCATCGCCGAGACGTCGTCGAGTTTCACGCCCGTCGCGGTCTGCGCGCGGACCGAGAACGACAACAGCGCCACCCCCGCCGCGGCGAGCAAGCCGAAGATCAGCAGCGAGATCATCACCTCGACCAGCGTGAAGCCGGCATCGTCGGTCGCGGGCGTCATGGCGCGCGCGTCCCGTCGCGCACCACGGTCAGATGCCCAGCCTGCCGCCCCGCCGGATCGCGCACGGTGACGTCGATCCGCAGCACGCGGATGTCGCCGGTCGGCTGGACGCTGCGAGTCCAGCTCCACGCGCGCCCGCCATTGCTCTCGACACCGCTCGCCGCGCCGATCGTCGGAGGCTTGGCGTCGGTCATCGCCTCGATCGCGACATTGCGTGCGACCGTCTGTGCGAGCAGCGTCGTGTCGAGCGTCGAGGCGCCGCGGATCGTCGCGCCCTCGAGCCGGATCAGCGCGAGCGCGGCGAGGCTGAACACCGCGAGCGCGACCATCATTTCGATCAGCGTGAAGCCGCGGGGCTTAGCCACCGATGCGGACCTTGCCGTCATTGCCGACATGGACGACGACACTCTGTCCGCTGCGCTCGAGCGTCACGTCGAGCGGGCGATCGGTCCCGCCGGTCGAATCGAACAGGATGCGGTCGCGCGTTCCGTCGCCGCTCGGCAGCGCGTGCGTGCCCTTGCCCCACTGCGTCACGCGCAGCGGCTTCTCGGCCATCGCGACCCATGCGCCGTCCACCCGCTCGTCGAACCCGTAGCCGCCCTGCGAGACCCACACGCTGATCGGCTTGGCCCCGACCACGGCAAGATCGCGCGCGGCGCTGGTCCGCGTCGCGAAGCGCGCGGCCTCGTCGGCGAGACGACCGCGCGGATCGGGCAGCGCGAACACGACGGCTGCACTGGCGAGGCCGATGATCGTGACGACGACCATCAGCTCGATCAGCGTGAAGCCGCGCTCGCCCTTCCGGCGATTACTGCCAGCTGCCGATATCGGCATTGACGCCCTCGCCGCCTTCCTTCTTGTCCGCGCCGAGCGTCCAGACATCGGCCTCGCCATGTGCGCCGGGCGCCGCATAGAGATACGGCTTGCCCCACGGATCGACCGGCAGCTTCTTGATATAGCCGCCGCGCTGGTACTTCGACGCATCGGCGTCCGCGGGGGCCGAGACCAGCGCCTGCAGGCCATCGGTGGTCGAGGGGTACGAATCGTTCTGCAGCTTGTAGAGATCGAGCGCGCCCTCGATCGTCGAGATGTCGGCCTTGGCCTTGACGATCTTGCCTTTGTCGCCGAGCGGCAGGACGTTGTAGGTGACGATCGCGGCGAGCAGCCCGATGATGACGATCACCACCATCAGCTCGATCAGCGTGAAGCCCGATTCCCCGTCGTCGTCATGCCGGACGTGATCCGGCATCGACGCGAGACGCTCGGCGTCGAGCGCAACGTCGGCGGTCTCGCCTGGACCCCGCATCAAGTCCGGGGTGACGGGGGCTTGGGAAACTTCAGACATAACAAACCTCATTGTCCGGCAAGCGTGTTGAGCTGCAGGATCGGCAGCAGGATCGATAGCACGATCGTCGCGACGACACCCCCCATCACGACGATGATGATCGGCTCGAGCAGCGACAGCGCGGTCGTGGTGAAACGATCGAACTCGCGCTCGAGATACTCCGCCGCGCGTTCGAGCATGTCGTCGAGCTGCCCCGCGGTCTCGCCCGATGCAGCCAGATACGTCAGCAGCGGCGGAAAGACGCCCGCACGGCGCATCGCCGCCGACAGGCTGCCGCCGCCACGAATCGATTCGATGATCTCGTCCGATGCTTGTTTGAGGCGGAGGTTGTGGATCGTACTGCCGGTTAGCGTCAGCCCTTCGAGCAGCGGCAGGCGGCTCGCCACCATCGTCGCGAGCGTGCGCGCCATGCGCGCGGCGTGGAGATCGCGGAACAGGCGGCCGAGTAGCGGCAGCTTGAGGATCCAGGTGTCGAAGCCGAGCTTGATCCGCGGATTCTTGAGCGCGCGCCACGATCCGAAGCCGGCGAGCAGGATGACGAGCAGGATCGCCCACCAATAGCCGACCATAAAGTTCGAGAGCCCCATAACGACGCGCGTGAGGAACGGGAGCTGCTGCCCGACGGTGTCGAACTGCTCGACCACCTGCGGGACGACGAACACCATCAGCGCGGTGACGACCGCCATCGCCACCACCGCGAGCACCGCGGGGTAAGCAAGCGTCGTGATGATCTTGCCGTTGATCTCGGCCTGGCGCTCGAGCAGCACCGAGAGGCGTTCGAGAATGACGGGGAGCGAGCCCGAGCTCTCGCCCGCCGACACCATCGCGCGGTAGAGCGAGGGGAAACTCTTGCCCTCGCGCGCCATCGCCTCGTGCAGGCGGCGACCCTCAACGACGCCTGAATGGACCGATTCGACGATCGCGCGGACATGCGGCTGCTCGGTCTGGCGCGAGATCGTGCGCAGCGATTCCTCAAGCGGCGAGACGCGGTTGAGCGTGGCGAGCTGGCGGGTGAAGAGCGTGAGCTGCTTGGTGCTCATTTTCTTCGAGCCCAGGCGGAGGTCGGAGAGGAGCGGCTTGCCCTTGGGCTGGCGCCCCGAGCCGGGTTCGACCTTGACGACATAGAGCCGGCGACGGTCGAGCAGCACGCGCGCGGCATCGATCGACGGTGCGGCGATCGCTCCGCGGGTTTCGCGGCCCTTGGTGTCGATCGCGAGGTAATCGAAGTCAGGCATCTTCTACCCCTCTCCCATCGGGAGAAGGTGGCCGAGCGAAGCGAGGACGGGTGAGGGCAGCGCGGCCAACCGGCGTGGGCTGCCCTCACCCTTCCGCCGCCTGACGGCGGCTCCCTCCCTCTCCCACAGGGAGAGGGATTTACTCACCCGCCACCTCCGGCACGACCATCGGCGCCTCGGCATCGGCCATGTCGCGCCTGGAAACGCGTACCGCTTCCTCCGCCGTCGTCACCCCGTCGCGCACCAACTGCCGCGCCGCCGACCCCAGCGTCGGCGCATGCAGGAACGCATGCCGCGCGATCAGCGCTTCGTCGCCGCCATCGTTGATCAGCCGCCGCACCGTCTCGTCGATGCGGATCGCCTCATAGACGCCGACGCGGCCCTTATAGCCCGTCCCCTGGCACTGCTCGCAACCGACCGCCTGATAGACGATCGCACCCGGCTCGAACCCGAGCAGCGCCGCGACCGACGCATCCGCCGCGACCGGCCGCCGGCACACTTCGCACAAGCGCCGCACCAGCCGCTGCGCGATCACCGCGCGCAGCGTGGACGCCAGCAGGAAAGGCTCGACCTTCATGTCGCGCATCCGCGTGATCGCGCCGACCGCGTCGTTGGTGTGGACCGTCGACAGCACGAGATGCCCGGTCAGCGACGCCTGCACCGCGATCTCGGCGGTCTCGCGGTCGCGGATTTCGCCGACCATCACGACGTCGGGATCCTGCCGCAGGATCGCGCGCAGGCCCGCCGCGAAGGTCAGCCCGACCTTGGCGTTGACTTGCGTCTGGCCGACCCCCTCCATCGCATATTCGACCGGATCCTCGACCGTCAGGATGTTGCGGCTGCCGTCGTTGAGCAGCCGCATCGAGGCGTAGAGCGTCGTCGTCTTGCCCGAACCGGTCGGCCCGGTGACGAGGATGATCCCGTTGGGCTCGGTGATCGCCTCTTTCAGCAACTGGTTGATCGCCGGCGTCATGCCGAGCACGTCGAGCGTGATCCCGGCATTTTCCTTGTCGAGAATACGCAGCACCACGCGCTCGCCTGCGCGGCTCGGCAGCGTCGAGACGCGGACGTCGAGCAGCTTGCCGCCCAGCGTCAGGCCGATCCGCCCGTCCTGCGGGACGCGTCGCTCGGCGATGTCGAGCCGCGCCATCACCTTGACGCGGCTGACGACGACGGGGGCGACGTGTGGCGGCATCCGCAGAGTTTCGCGCAACACGCCGTCGATCCGCATGCGGACGACGAGGCCGGTCTCGTACGGCTCGATATGAATGTCCGACACGCCGTTGCGCGCGGCGTCGGCGATGATGCCGTTGATCAGCCGGATCGCAGGGGCATCGTCGGCGGTGTCGAGCAGATCGTCGGCGGTGGGAAGATGATCGGCGAGCAGGTCGAGTTCGTCGCCGAGGCCGAGCGTCCCCGCGGCCATCGCGGCGGCCTGGCCGTCCATCGCATAGGCCTCGGACAGCAGCCGGTCGAATTCGGTCGCGACGACGAAGGTCACGTCGAAGGCGCGCGCGAGGTGGCGGCGCAGTTCGAGCAGGACCTTGGGGTCGGAGCCCTCACGCATCGCGACGGTCAGGTGGTCGTGGGTGGGGTCGAGGACGACGCCGAAGCGGCGTGCGAAGGCGTAGGGGATGGTTGCGGGGCTATGATAGCGCCCCTCCCCTTCAGGGGAGGGGATGGGGGTGGGGCGTGTCTCACCGAGACCGCCGCCAGCCGACGCGGCACGGCCCCACCCCAACCCC
>NZ_JASJVC010000020.1:0-56939 GCF_035019905.1 Sphingomonas sp. 10B4
AGATGTGTATAAGAGACAGATCCCGCAAGGGCGGCGCCGGCAAAGAGCAAGGCGCGCACGGACTTCAGGCGTGTCATCAATCATCCCCTCCTGCGGCGCATCCAGATGGCCCGATATCGTCCGGGTTGTGCGCGCGTTACGAAGGCTATACTGAAACCTGAACCGGGTTTCAACTTGAGAAATGACAGGCACCATGGCGGACGCACCCGTCGCTCCGGCGACCAGCCCATCAGCCGCAAGTGAAGGCAAGGCGCCGCGTACCGAACGCGGGCGCAAGACGCTGCGCGCGATCCTCGACGCGGCCGCGGTCGAATTCGGCGAGCGCGGGTTTCACGACGCATCGGTCAGCGGGA
Organism: Sphingomonas sp. 10B4; assembly: GCF_035019905.1. NCBI lineage: Bacteria > Pseudomonadati > Pseudomonadota > Alphaproteobacteria > Sphingomonadales > Sphingomonadaceae > Sphingomonas > Sphingomonas sp. 10B4. The sequence goes on from NZ_JASJVC010000020.1 coordinate 354, forward strand.
TCACGCGCCGCGCGGGCGTCGCGCTCGGGAGTTTCTACACCTATTTCGATTCGAAGGACGCGGTGTTCCGTGCGCTGGTGCGCGACATGTCGGATCAAGTGCGCGACCGAGTCGCGCCCGCGATTCGCGCCGCGCCCGACCAGATTGCGGCCGAGCGCGCTGGCTTACGCGAGTTCGTCGCCTTCGTGCGCGGGCACAAGGAAATCTACCGGATCATCGACGAGGCCGAGTTCGTCGATCCGGCGTCGTTCAAGCTGCATTATGCGACGACCGCCGAGCGGATCGCGGCACGGCTCAAGGCGGGCGCCGAGCGCGGCGAGATCCGCGCCGATGTGTCCGAGGTCCATGCCTGGGCGATCATGGGGATGAACGTGTTCCTCGGCCTGCGCTACGGCGTGTGGGAGGAGGATCTGACGCTCGACACGATCGCCGATACGGTTGCCGAGATGCTCGCGCGCGGGCTCGCGCCCTAGCGCGCGCTATCCGCGACGAGCGCTGCCGCAAGCGAATCGCGGACCGCGCGGACCGCAGCGCCCGTTGCGCTCGCGGGGCTGACGGGTACGGCTTCAGCGGTCTTGCGGCCACCTGCGAGCGCTTGTTGCACGCCGCGGATGGTGTAGCCGTCGCGGTTGAGCATCGTCGCGATCCGCTCGACGAGCGCGACATCCTCCGGGCGATAATAGCGGCGGTTGCCCGCGCGCTGGAGCGGGCGCAATTGCGGAAAGCGCGTTTCCCAGTAGCGCAAGATATGCTGCGGCAGCCCGGTATCGCGCGCGAGCTCGCCGATCGTCCGATAGGCACCTGCGGCCTTATCGCCGGCCGCCTTTTCGCCCGACGCTTTCTCTCCAGTCGCCTGTTCCCCGGCCCGCACGGGCGGCACCGTCATGCGATGGATCAGTCAGCTTCGACGATGCGGTCGCGCATCATCTGGCTGGCGCGGAAGGTCAGCACGCGGCGCGGCGCGATCGGCACTTCGATGCCCGTCTTGGGGTTGCGGCCGATGCGTTCACCCTTGTCGCGCAGCACGAAGGTGCCGAAGCCCGAAATCTTGACGTTGTCGCCCTGAGCGAGCGCGCTGCACATGTGATGCAGGATCTGCTCGACCATCTTCGATGAATCGGTACGCGAGAGGCCGACATTGTGATGCAGTGCTTCGGCCAGATCGGCGCGCGTCAAGGTTCCCGCAGCTTCCATCGAAACGTTCCCACAAAAACACTAAGACCCTTACGCTATCATAACAAAGCAGGTGGGAAAAGGTCTTTGCCCCCGATGTTTAACAATTATCAGAACCGAACGACCGCTGCCCCCCAGGTAAAACCGCCGCCCATCGCCTCGAGGACGATCACGTCACCTTGCGTAATTCGTCCGTCCTTGACTGCGGTGTCGAGCGCGAGCGGTACGGACGCTGCCGAAGTGTTGGCATGCTGATCGACCGTCACGATGACCTTCTCCGGCGCGAGATGAAGCTTGCGTGCCGTAGCGTCGAGGATGCGCGCATTGGCCTGATGCGGCACGACCCAATCGACGTCGGCGGCGGTCAGCCCGGCGCGCTCGAGCGTCTCGGTCATGACCGAGGCGAGGTTGACGACGGCGTGGCGGAACACCTCGCGGCCCTTCATCCGGACCTTGCCGACCGTTCCGGTCGTCGACGGGCCGCCATCGACATAGAGCATCTCGTTGTGGCGGCCATCGGCGTGCAGCCGCATCGCGAGGATGCCGCGCCCTTCGTTCCCGGTGTCGCCATTTTCCTGCGCCTCGAGCACGACCGCGCCGGCGCCATCGCCGAACAGTACGCAGGTCGCGCGGTCTTCCCAGTCGAGAATCCGGCTGAAGGTTTCCGCGCCGATCACCAGCGCGCGCTTGGCGGCGCCGCTGCGCAGCATGCTGTCGGCGACCTGGAGCGCGTAAAGGAAGCCCGAGCAGACCGCCGCCACGTCGAAGGCGACGCAATCGTCGATGCCGAGCATCGCCTGCACCTTGGTGGCGCTCGACGGGAAGGTCTGGTCGGGGGTCGCGGTCGCGAGCACGATCAGGTCGATCTCGTGTGCCGAGATCCCGGCCGCGCCGAGCGCCGCGCGGCACGCATCGGCGGCGAGCGTTGCCGTCGTCTCGTCAGGCCCGGCGATATGGCGGAAGCGGATGCCGGTGCGCTCGACGATCCATTCGTCCGAGGTATCGACGGTTTCGGCCAGTTCGGCATTGGAGACGCGGCGCGCTGGCAGCGCCGATCCGGTCCCGATGATGACGCTACGCACTGACATAGGGGGCATTACGCTGCCTTTTTCTCGAAATCGCCCAGATCCTCGGCGATGCGCCGGGTCAGATCGTCGCGTACCATTTTCGCCGCCGCCGCGATCGCGGTGCACACGCCGATCTCGTTGGCGCCGCCATGGCTCTTTACCACCAACCCATTGAGCCCGAGAAACACGGCACCATTATGGTTGTTCGGGTCGAGATGATGGCGCAGCAATTCGGTCGCCGGGCGCGAGATCAGGAAACCGATCTTCGAGCGTGTCGACGAACGGAACGCGCGCTTGAGCAGATCGGCGACGAAGCGCGCGGTGCCCTCGGCGGTCTTGAGCGCGATATTGCCCGAGAAGCCATCGCACACGATCACGTCGACATCGCCGCGCGAGAGCTTGTCGCCCTCGATAAAACCGGTGAAATCGAGCGGGAGGTGAGTCGCGGCGCGCAAGGCGGTCGCGGCGTCGCGAATCGTCTCGGTCCCCTTCTGGTCCTCGCTGCCGATGTTGAGCAGCGCGACGCGTGGGCGTGCGAGGTCGAGCGTGGTGCGCGCGTACGCCGCGCCCATCACCGCGAACTGGATGAGATTGCGCGAATCGCACTCGGTATTGGCGCCGAGATCGAGCACGACGGTGTCGTTGGCACCAAGCGAGGGCATCAGCCCGGCGAGCGCGGGGCGGTCGATCCCGGGGATCATCCGCAGCGACAGCTTCGACATCGCCATCAGCGCGCCGGTATTGCCACTCGACACGCACGCGGCGGCACGGCCTTGCTTGACCATGTCGATCGCGATTCCCATCGACGTGGTCTTGGCACGGCGCAGCGCCTGGCTCGGCTTCTCAGCCGAGCCGATCACGTCGGATGCATGGACGATCTCGGAATGCGCGCTGAGGTTGGGGTGATCCTTCAGCCCAGCCGCGATCGCGCTTTCGTCACCGACGAGAATGAAGCGCATGTCCTCGAACCGGCGGCGCGCACGCGCAACGCCGGCGAGCATCACCGCCAGGCCTTCATCGCCGCCCATCGCATCGATTGCGATCCGGGAGCTGTTCGTCACGCTGGTCGCTCCCTGTTCAACTAGACGGGCGATGCGTCGAATCAGCCTTCGACCGAGAGAATCTCGCGGCCGTTATAGTGTCCGCACGACGGGCACAGATTGTGCGGGCGCTTCAGTTCGCCACAGTTCGGGCATTCCTGGAACGACGCAACCGTCAGCGAATCGTGGCTGCGACGCATGCCGCGCTTGGACGGCGTGGTTTTTCTTTTGGGGACGGCCATTTTGGCGAAACCTTATACGTGTCTGACAGGTGCGATACGCCCGGTCCGGGCTCTTACGCAACCAACGCCTGAGGCTGGCCGCGCGAGCGGCACCGATGCCAGACAGATCGCGAAGATCGCGGCCTATAGCGATTCCCCACGGCGTTGCAAGCTTGTGCATGGGGTGCCAGGGTCTCCGCCGAGATGGTTTAGTGACTTTTGGGGGTATCGATGGGACCAATTCTTTTGCCGATCGCGCTGGTAAGCGCCGGCGCCGCGGCGATTCTCAACCTGTGGCTGGCGATGCGCACCGGGGCGATTCGCCGCCAGTCCAAGGTCAGCATCGGCGATGGCGGAAACGAGGCGCTGATTCGCCGGATGCGCGCGCACGCCAATTTCATCGAATCGGCGCCGTTCATCCTCATTCTGATCGCGCTGATCGAATTCACCAACGGCACGAGCCTGTGGCTGTGGGTGGCAAGCGTGCTTTTCGTGCTCGCCCGCGTGGCGCATGCGCTCGGCATGGACGGGATGCGGCTCGGGCGCGAGCTGGGGACGCTGGTGACCTTCGCCTTGCTGCTCGGGCTCGGCGGGTACGCCGTGACGCTGCCCTTCGTGGCGCCTGCGATGCACGGCGTGCCGGCGGTCAGCGCGGTGCCAGCGGGGTAAGCCGCGGCCTAGCGTCGCGGTACGGGATGTACGCAGCAGCATCCTCACCGGATGTTTACCGATGTTCGTGCATTGCGGTGCCCTCACCCGGGGGGATCCGACCACGATGACCGAAATGCCGAGCGCACATGCCTTCGCGCCCAACGCCGTAACCGCGACAGCGCCCTGTATCGGCATGGTGTTCGAAATCGCCGGGTCGAGCAGCCTGGTGATGCTCGATGCGCTGGCGCTCGACGCGACGGTGGGCAGTGCCGATCCGGTGATTGCCACCGCCGGGTCGGTCGGCAGCCAGATCAAGATGCGCGTCGGCGGGACGTGGCTGATCGCCAATATCCGCTCGCTCAAGCTGATCGACGGGCATGACGACCGGATCGCCGCGACGGTCGACTTCCTCGGCGAGGGCGACGAGGAGAAGCTCACCGGCAAGCTCTACAAGTTCCGCCGCGGCGTGACGCGCTATCCGACTCCGGGCTGCGCGGTATACCCGGTCTCGACCACCGACCTGCGACAGATCTATTCGGCCGACGACCGCGCGAATATCGAGATCGGCACGGTCTATCCGACCAAGGACATCCGCGCCGCGCTCTATGTCGATGCGATGCTCGGCAAGCATTTCGCGCTGCTCGGCAGCACCGGCACGGGCAAGTCGACCAGCGCCGCGCTGATCCTCCACCGCATCTGCGAGCTCAGCCCGCAGGGGCATATCGTGATGATCGATCCGCACGGCGAATATGCCGCGGCGTTCAAGGGCAATGGCGCGATCTACGACGTGTCGAATCTGCAAATGCCGTATTGGCTGATGAACTTCGAGGAACATTGCGAGGTGTTCGTTACCTCGTCGGGGTCGGAGAAGCAGATCGACGCCGACATCCTCGCCAAATGCCTGCTGATGGCGCGCGCCAAGGGGCGGCTGGGCCAGGAGATCGGCAAGCTGACGGTCGATGCCCCGGTGCCCTATCTGCTGAGCGACCTGACCAATCTGATCGGGCTCGAAATGGGCAAGATGGACCGCGCCGGCGATACCGCGCCGTATCTGCGGCTGCGCACCAAGATCGACGAGATCAAGGCCGATCCGCGCTACGGCTTCATGTTCTCCGGCATGCTCGTCGCCGATACGATGGCGGGTTTCATCGAACGCGTGTTCCGCTTGCCGGGCGACGGCAAGCCGATTTCGATCATCGACGTGTCGGGCGTGCCGAGCGAGATCACCTCGGTGGTGGTCGCGGTGCTCAGCCGGATGGTGTTCGATTTCGCGATCTGGTCGCGCGGCGAGCCGCAGCGGCCGATCCTGCTCGTCTGCGAGGAAGCACATCGCTACATCCCCGCGGGGAACGGCGACGGGTCGAGCGTCGGGCGGATCCTCTCGCGAATCGCCAAGGAGGGGCGCAAATACGGCGTGTCGCTCGGGCTGATCACGCAGCGGCCGTCGGATCTGGCCGAGGGCGTGCTCTCGCAATGCGGCACGATCATCGCGATGCGGCTCAACAACGATCGCGACCAGGCGTTCGTCCGCGCGGCGATGCCCGAGGGCGCGCGCGGCTTCCTCGATTCGATCCCGGCCTTGCGCAACCGCGAGTGCATCATCTGCGGCGAGGGCGTCGCGATCCCGATCCGCGTCTCGTTCGATTCGCTCACCGACGACAAGCGCCCGGCGTCGGACGATCCGCTCTTCTCGCAATTGTGGCGCCAGACCGGCGGCGAAGGCGAGATCATCGCGCGGACCTTGAAGCGCTGGCGCGCGCAGGGGCGGTAAGCGGCTGCGTCAGGCCGGACGTGATCCGGCATCCCGGCGTGCGATCGGTGTTACAGGGTGCGGCTGGCGGCTCGTACGGACCCCGGATCGAACCCGGGTGACGCGGCTTACGCGCCCGGCTTGACCGCGAGCAGGCTGGCGACCTTCGCCTTGAACGCGCGCAATTGCTCGCCCGACAGCGTCGCGACGCTCGAGAAGGAGAAGCCGCGCGGATTGACCGCGACGCCGCCGCGCAGCACTTCCCAGTGGAGATGCGGGCCGGTCGACATGCCGCTATTGCCCGAATAGCCGATCACCTCGCCGCGCGACACATGCTGCCCGGGGCGCGTCGCGAAGCGGCTGAGATGGCCGTAATGCGTCTCGATCCCGCCGCCATGCGACAGCTTGATGAAATTGCCATACCCGCCGCTGCGCCCGGCGAAGGTGATCGTGCCGTCGGCGGGGGCGTGGATCGGCGTGCCCCACGCGGTGCCGATGTCGATGCCCTTGTGCATCCGCGTGAAGCCGAGCAGCGGGTGGAAGCGCATGCCAAAGCTCGAGGTGATCCGCGCCATCGACACCGGCATCGTGAACATGCCCTGCCGCTCGGACTGGCCGCTCGCTTCGTACCAGGTGCCGTCGGTCCATTGTACGAGCTGCGTCTTGGCGGCGCCGTGGTCGAGCCCGGCGAACAGCAGATTGCCGAGCTGCGTTTCGCCCGTCGCCGCGCGTTTGCGCTCGATCACCAGGTCGTACGAATCGTCGCGCCCGACGCGGCCGATCGCGAACTTGCTCGCGATCGCCTTGATGTACGTCTCGACCAGCTTGACGGGAACGCCGGCGGCGCGCGCCGAGCGGTACAGGCTGCTGCCGACCGGGCCCTGGATGCGCAGCGGGGTCGTGTCGATCGCGATCGATTGCTTGGTCAGCACGAGCTGGTCGCCGACGCGCTTGAGCGTCAGCTGCTCGTCGAAGCGGGCGCGCAAGGCGAGCGCCTCGAGCGGGCGCGCGACGCTGCGATTGGGGCGGCGGCCGAGCGTCATCGGGACTTGCGTGCCGGGTTTCAGATCGCCGAGCGGGACCGAGCTCGCGATCAGCGCGACGGCGTTTTGCGCATCGCGTTCGGATACGCCGGCGCGCTGGAGCATGTCGCCGAAACTGTCACCTTGGCCGACGGTCGCGGTGCGGTCCTCGACCGGGCGTTCGGGGGCTTCGGCAAGCGGGACGACCAAGTCGTTCGACGCCATGTGCCGCCCGCTGTTCGCGCCGAGCGCGAGCGGCAGAATCGCTTGCGCGCGGGCTTCGTCGCGGTCGGCGCCGCTGAGCGGAGCGGGGATCGCGCCCAGGATCGGGCGGGTGATCGGCGGGGCGATCGCGATCGCAGTGGCGCACAGAGCGGCACAGGTCGCCGCACCGCGCCACCAGTCGAGCGATCCGATCCGCGATCCGAGATCGGGAACCCAATCGATGTGCAATGCGGCGGCGCGCAGTTTTTCGAAGCGGGTGAGCTCGGCATTGGGCACGAGCGCGCGACCGAAGGAGATGGCGGCGGTGCCGCCAGCCTGGTCGAGCCCATGATCGTTACGCAAGAACAAGGATTCGCGCCCCCGAAAAATCGATACACGCTGCTCGTTCCGCCCCGCAGCATGGAGCCAAATGACTGTGGTGCCAAAACCCTAAAGTCAAATTAACCCCGCCCTTGGAAAGCGCGCAGAACGCCGATGCGTTGCCGCGCTGCGACGAGATGGAGAAACGCTGTGTGCGGCAGCGCTTTAGCGTGGTTAACGCGGCCGCTGCAGATCGTATTTTTGCCTAGTGGTTGCACTTAGGTGCCCGGCACGCGATGTTGCACGCGTCATGCAGCGTACCGCAGAACATGCCGTCACGGCGGTGCTCGGACCGACCAATACCGGCAAGACCCATCTCGCGGTCGAGCGGATGTGCGGGCATTCGAGCGGGATGATCGGCTTCCCGCTGCGGCTGCTGGCGCGCGAGGTCTATGACCGCGTCGTCAAGCTCAAGGGCGAGAACCGCGTCGCGCTGATCACCGGCGAGGAAAAGATCGTCCCCAAGGACGCGCGCTGGTTCCTGTGCACCGCCGAATCGATGCCGCTCGACAAGGATCTGGCGTTCGTCGCGCTCGACGAGGCGCAGCTCGGCGCCGATCCCGAGCGTGGCCACGTCTTTACCGACCGCATTTTGCGCGCACGCGGGCGTGAGGAGACGATGCTGCTCGGCTCGGAGTCGCTGCGGCCGATGCTCAAGGCGCTGGTGCCGGGCATCGAGATCATCAATCGCCCGCGCTTCTCGACGCTGAGCTATGCCGGCGCGAAGAAGATCAGCCGGCTGCCCAAGCGCTCGGCGATCGTCGCGTTCAGCGCCGAGGAAGTGTATGCCGTCGCCGAGATGCTGCGGCGCTTGCGTGGCGGAGCGGCGGTGGTGATGGGCGCGCTCAGCCCGCGCACGCGCAACGCACAGGTCGCGATGTTCCAGGCGGGCGAGGTCGATTATCTCGTCGCGACCGATGCGATCGGCATGGGGCTTAACATGGACGTGGCGCATGTCGCCTTTGCCAGCCTCAACAAGTTCGACGGCCATCGCCAGCGCCGCCTGCGCGTATCCGAGATGGCGCAGATCGCCGGACGCGCCGGGCGGCACCAGCGCGATGGCACCTTCGGCGCGCTGGTCGAGGAAGGGCCGGGGGCGTTCACGCCCGAGGAAGTGTTCGCGATCGAGGAGCATCGCTTCCCGCCGCTCGAGCAGCTCTATTGGCGGCAGGGCGAGCCCGATTATGCGAGTGTCGATGCGCTGATCGAAAGCCTCGAGCAGCGGCCTGCGCACCGCGTGCTGTGGGCGGCGCCGCAATCGACCGACCTCGCGGTGTTGAAGCGGGTGGCGGAGGAGCCCGGGGTGCGCGGGCGGTGTCGCTCGCCGGCGATGGTCGCGCGGTTGTGGGCGGCGTGCGGGGTGCCCGATTTCCGCAAGCTCGGGGTCGATCCGCACACGCGCTTTGTCGCGCGGCTGTTCGGCTATCTGAGCGAGGGCAACGGGTACATTCCGCACGAATGGTTCGCGGCGGAAATCGCGCGGCTCGACAATGTCGCGGGCGATGTCGAGACGCTCGCCGGGCGGATCGCGGCGGCTCGGAGCTGGTCGTATATCGCCAATCGCACCGACTGGCTCGCCGATCCGGCGCATTGGTCGGCGCGCGCCGGGGCGGTCGAGGAGCGGCTCTCGGATGCGCTCCATGTGAGTCTCACGCAACGCTTCGTCGACAAGCGCACGACGCTGCTGATGCGCCAGATCGGCGCCGATCCCCGCGCGCTGCCCGTCACGATCGGCGCGCAGGGCGAGGTGATGGTCGAGGATCATGCGATCGGCCGGCTCGACGGCTTCCGCTTCGTCGTGGCGCCCGATGCGCGTGCGACCGACAAACGGCTGCTGCTCGCCGCTGCCGAACGCCGGCTCGGCGACGAACGCGCGCGGCGCGGTGTGGCGCTCGCCGAGGCGGAGGATCACGCGCTGGCGCTGTCGGCCGAGGTTGGCGCGGTGCCGACTTTGTTGTGGGGCGAGCTTGCGGTCGCGACGCTCGCGCCGGGGCCGACGGTGTTGCGACCGCGCGTGTTGCTCGACCGCGCGCTCGACTGTCTGAGCGTCGAGGCGCGCGGCAAGATCGAGACGCGGCTGAAGCTGTGGCTCGCCGGGCAGTTGAAGCGCAGCGTGCCGGGGCTCGTCGTGCTCGACGGCGTCCAGCGCGATCCGGCGGCCAGCCCGGCGTCGCGCGCGGTCGCGGCGGCACTCGTCGCGCATGGCGGGATCGTCGCGCGCGCCGATATTGCGGTGGCGGTCGACGGGCTCGATCCGGTGGCGCGGAAGGCGTTTCGCGGGGCGGGGTTCACGATCGGTGCGCTCGACCTGTTCGATCCGCGGTTGCTCAAGCCCGGCGCGGCGCGCTGGCGGCGCGTGCTGCTCGCCGCACGCAATACGCAGCCGGTGGGCGCAGGGCCGCGCGAGGGGGCGACGGTGCTCGACCGTGCCGCGCCCGGCGCGACGCTGGCGCATGGCTATCGCCCGGTCGGCGCGCAGGCGGTGCGGATCGACTTGATCGAACGCATCGCGCGAGCCGCGCACGACGCGCGTGGTAGCCAGGGGCGCAAACCCTTCGTGCTCGATCCCGCGCTTGCGCTCTCGATGGGGCTGACGCGCGCGACGCTCGAGCAATTGATGGGGGGCTTCGGCTTCCGCCCTGCGCCGAGCGCCGACGATACGCTGCGCTGGAGCTGGCGCGGCCGCCCGCCGGTGCGCCCCGCGCCGCCGCCGCGCGACACCGCGATGGCAGGGGCGATGGCAGGGGCGATGGCGGGCGCGTTCGCCGCGCTCGGCGGACAGGCGGAGTAACGCTTGGGCGAATCGACGCACACGATGCGGCTCGACCGCTTTCTATGGTTCGCGCGGATCGTCAAAACCCGCGCGATCGCGCAGACCATGGCGGCGAGCGGTCATGTCCGCGTCGATGGTCGCGCGGTCGACAAGCCCGCGACGCTGGTGCGGATCGGCAGCGTCATCGCCTTTGCGACCCCCGCCGGCCGGGTCCGCGCGCTCCGCCTGCTCGTGCTGCCGCAGCGCCGCGGTCCGCCCGAGGAGGGCCGCGCGTGTTACGACGAGTTGCTCGAAAATACGCGTCCGACGCGCGCAAGCGTTGACGGCGGTGACGCTCGGGCATAGCAGCACAAGCGTTCGTACTCCGGGAGTGTTTTAATGACCTACGTCGTCACCGATGCCTGCATCAAGTGCAAGTACATGGACTGCGTCGAGGTGTGCCCGGTCGACTGCTTCTACGAAGGCGAGAACATGCTGGTGATCAATCCCAGCGAGTGCATCGATTGCGGCGTGTGCGAGCCCGAATGCCCCGCCGAGGCCATTCTCCCGGACACCGAATCGGGTCTCGAGCAGTGGCTCGAGCTCAACACGACCTTCTCGGGCCAGTGGCCCAACGTCACGCGCAACGCCAACCAGACGCCGGCCGATGCCGATGCGTGGAAGGGCAAGCCGGGCAAGATGGAGTTCTTCTCGCCCGAGCCGGGCGCGGGCGACTGAAGTGTCGCGAATCGGGGCAGAACTCGGCCTCGATCCGCGATTGCACGCAAAAGCAATGCGCAATGACGTCGCGAGTGCGACGTTTAGCTGGTAATTTTATTACGACTCTGTTAAAAGGACAGGGACGCAAGCGCCATCGCGCGCGCTTTCGGCACGGAGACGTACAACAACACCCACATCCGCACGTGCTCTGCAGCTTTTCTGCCGCGGATGCGTTGCACCGGATACCCGGTCCACAGAAAGGTCTTACGGAATGGCTGCCAAGGCGCTGTCCTTCGACGTCGGCGATTATGTCGTTTATCCCAAGCACGGTGTCGGCCGTGTGATCGAGCTCCAACGGCAGGAAATCGCCGGGATGCAGCTCGAACTCTATGTTCTGCGGTTCGAAAAAGAGCGCATGACGCTGCGCGTGCCCACCAACAAGGCGGAAAGCGTCGGGATGCGTAAGCTCTCGAGCGACAAGACGTTGCGTGAAGCGCTCGACACGCTGACCGGCAAGCCGCGCGTCAAGCGCACCATGTGGTCGCGTCGCGCGCAGGAGTATGAAGCCAAGATCAATTCGGGCGACCTCGTGTCGATCGCCGAAGTGGTCCGCGATCTGTTCCGCGCCGACGACCAGCCCGAGCAGAGCTATTCCGAGCGCCAGATCTTCGAAGGCGCGACCAGCCGCCTCGCGCGCGAACTCGCCGCGATGGAGCAGGTCGACGAGCCGACCGCACAGGAAAAGATCCTCGAGATCCTGCGCAAGGCGGCCGCGATCCACAACAAGGACAAGGCTCCGGCCTGATCCTTCGCACCATCGACGTGCCATCAGGGGGCGGCCGGCGACGGCTGCCCCTTTTTTGTTGCGCGGCCGGTTCGTCAGTGTATTGTTGTTGCAACACACAGGAGTTCCGTCATGCGCGTCCTTCCGTTTCTCATCGCCGTCCCGCTCGCAGCGTGCTCGTTCAACAGCGACGCATCGCCCCCGGGTGACTCGGGCCCGCGTGCGACGCGCAGCTTCGCGATCGCCGATTTCACCGGCGTCGCGCTGCGTGGGTCGGACGATGTCGACGTGCGCGTCGGGTCGGGCTTTTCGGTGCGCGCACAGGGGCCCCGCAGCGAGCTCGACAAGCTCGAGATCGTGCGCGAGGGCGACACGCTCCGCGTCGGGCGCAAGAAAAACCTCGGCGGCTTCAGCTGGGGTTCCAAGCAAGACCGCGTGAAGATCTTCGTGACGATGGCGCGGATCGTCGCGGCGCAGATTGCCGGGTCGGGCAATATGGCGATCGACCGCGTCGCGGGCGCACGCTTCGACGCCGATGCCGCAGGCTCGGGCGATCTCTCGATCGGCGCGCTTGCCGTGCCGCAGGCCAAGCTGGCGGTCGCCGGATCGGGCAATATCACCGCCAAGGGTGCGGTCGAGCGGTTGGCGATCGATGTCGCCGGCTCGGGCAATGTCTCCGCGCGCGGGCTCAAGGCGCGCGGCGCGACGGTATCGATCGCCGGATCGGGCGACGTCACCGCCGATGTCAGCGGCGAGGCGCGGGTTTCGATGGTCGGCTCGGGCAATGTCGATCTCGGGCCGGCGGCGCATTGCACGACGACCAAGGTCGGCTCGGGCGAGGTGCGCTGCGGAGGCTGATCGGGGGCGGCTGATCGGGGTCGGCCGATCAGGCTTGCGTGGCGCGGCACTTGCGCGGATGGTCGCGGCGATGTTGCGTTTCCTGACCCTTGCCGCGCTCGTCGCGGTCGTGCCGGCGCACGCCGCCGAGCGCAGCTATTTCATCGGGGACTTCGACCGGATCCGCGTCGAGGGGCCGTTCGACGTGCGGCTCGCGACGCGCGGCACGCCTGCCGCGCGCGTGACTGGCGCGACCGACGGGCTCGACGTGCATGTCGATGCTCGGGTGCTGACGATCCGCGGGACGGCGCGCGATTCGGACGGTTCTTCCCGGGCGGGCGCCGCCGACCCGCCGACGATCTATGTGCGGACGACCGATCTCCGCGGTGCGGCGGTGATCGGCGGGGGCAAGCTCGTCATTGCCGGGCCGCTGCGCGGGGCGCGCGTCGACCTGCAGATTTCCGGCAGCGGATCGATCACCGCGCCCGAGCTCGCCGCCGATCAAGTCTCGGTGACGCTCGTCGGCGCGGGGGCAATGACGCTGGGCGGGCGGACCGCGCGGTTGCGCGTGCTCAGCACCGGGGCGGGGTCGATCGATGCGAGCGCGTTGCTCGCCAACGAAGCGCTGTTGCGGCTCGACGGATCGGGCGCGACGCAAGCCAATGCGCGCTATGTCGCCGATGTCGTGACGACCGGGCTCGGTGCGGTAACGGTTTCGGGCAGCCCGAAATGCAAGGTCAAGGCGCCCGCCGGTGCGCCGGTGACGTGCGGCGGCAGCGCGCCGTAAGCGGCGCTAGACCAATCCCAGCGCCGACAATTTGGCGAGCAACGCGGTCGGCATGACATCGCCCGCGACCATCCCCGCGCCGAGATCGGCGGGCGCATCGCCTGGCTCGAGATAGCGCCAGCCCTGGTGTGCGCGCTTCGGCCGGCCCTCGGTCAGCACCAGCGCGGGGTCGATATGGATCGCGACGCGCCCGCCCTCGGCCTCGCCGAAGCCGAGGATCGGCGAGCGCGCGACGAGCGTATGCTTGATGATCCAGTAGAGCGAGCCGCCGGGCGTTCCGACGATCTCCTCATGCCGTTTGGGCAGATAGCGCGTCGTCAGGAACACGGGCCCCTCGGCACCGCGCTGGCGCAGGCGTTCGTCGAGATGATCGAGACTGGTCGCGCCGAACGCGACCTTGGTGAGATGAAGCGGCACCCGTCGCAGATGGGGCAGCGCGCGCTCTGCGCCAACCCCGAAAGGCTCAATTCTCGCGATCGGCGGCGTAATGGCTCACGACGAGCGCGACGAGCACCGATCCGGCGATCGCCACCGCGGTTTCGCTGAGCGAGTGGGCGTTCCAGTCCCACACTTCGAGCCCGGCATAGCCCGGCATGTTGGCGCGTCGCCCGGCGCCGAATTGCTCGATCCATTGATATTCGCGCTGCGTGATCTCGCGCATGATGCACACCGCCGACCCCGCAAAGCAGCCGAGCCAGATCGCGCCGCGGGTCGGCACCGCGAGCCAGCGGCCCAGCGCCCAGCAGACGAGCTGAACCCCGATCGATACCGGCAGGTGATTCCACATGGGCCTAGCTGCCGAGCCCGAACAGCGTCGCAAGGCCGAGGAACGAGAAGAAGCCCATCACATCGGTCATCATCGTCACGAACACCGCCGACGAGACGGCGGGATCGATATCGAGCCGGTCGAGCGTCACCGGGATCAGCACCCCCGACAGGCCCGCGATCAGATTGTTGATCACCATCGCCATCGCAATGACGATCGCCAAATGCATGTTGCCGAAGATCAGGAACGTCCCGATCCCGATCAGTGTGCCGAGCATCGCGCCATTGGCGGCGGCGATGCGGAATTCGCGGTAGATCATGCGGCCGGTGTTCGAACTGGTCAGCTGGTTGGTGGCGAGCGCGCGGACCATCACCGCGAGCGTTTGCGTGCCGGCATTGCCGCCCATCCCCGAGACGATCGGCATCAGCACGGCGAGCAGCGCAAAACGCCCGATCTCGCCCTGGAACAGCCCGACCACCGAGGCGGCGAGCATCGCGGTGCCGAGATTGACCACCAGCCAGGTGATTCGCGTCCGCACCGTCAGATGGATCGGCTCGTTGATGTCGCCGTCGCCCGCGCCCGACAGGCGGAGGATATCCTCGCCGGCTTCTTCGGAAATGATGTGGACGATGTCGTCGACGGTGATCATCCCGACCAGCCGCCCGACCGGATCGACCACCGCGGCCGAGATCAGCGCGTATTTCTGGAAGCGCAGCGCGACTTCTTCCTGGTCCATGTCGACCGGGATCAGCGTCTGTTCGCGCTGCATCACGTCGCCGATCGCGATGCTGCGCGGCGTGCGCAGGATCCACGACAGCGCGACGGTACCGACGGGCTTGTGCGCGGGGTCGACGACGAAGATTTCCCAGAAGTCGGTGGTCAGCTCGTCATGCTGGCGCAGATAGTCGAGCACATCGCCGACCGACCAATGCTCGGGCACCGCGATCAGCTCGCGCTGCATCAAGCGACCGGCGGTCTCCTCGTCGTAACTCAGCGCCTCTTCGATCGCGGCGCGATCGTCGGGGTCGAGCGCGCGGAGCACTTCGCGCTGGTCGGCGGGCTCCATGTCCTCGATGATCGCGACCGCGTCGTCGGTATCGAGTTCGGAGGCGATGTCGGCCACCTGCGTCGCCGACAGCGCGTCGATCAGATCCTCGCGGACATAATCGTTCATCTCGGCGAAGACGTCGCCGTCGAGCAAGTCGGTGATCGCGGTCGCGAGCGCGGCACGGTCCTCGTGCGGCGTCAGTTCGAACAGATCGGCGATGTCGGCGGGGTGGAGCGGCTCGACCAGCGCGCGCGCCGCCGCGGCGTCGCCCGACTCGACTGCATCGCGCACTGCGCTGACAAAGGCGGGCTTCAATCGGTCGTCTTCGTCGAGTTGGGCTGTATCGAGCTCGGGCTCGGTCAGGTCGGTCTCGCTCACCATGGACCTCCTTGGCCTGTGATCCTGGCGGTCTAGCGGCGTGCGGCAACAAAGCCAACGCCGCTTCGTTGGGCTGTGCGGCGGCGGGCGATTTGCCAGCCGTGCGCAGCCTCGCTAGGGCGGCGCATCCCCCATTTCCAGGAGTCCTCCGATGGCCGATCTTCCCGAAACCCTCACGCTGACCCTCGACAGCGGCGGCGACGTCGTGATCAAGCTGCGCGGCGATCTCGCGCCGCAGCACGTTGCGCGGATCGCCGAGCTCGCCAATGCCGGCTTCTACGACGGCGTCGTGTTCCACCGCGTGATCCCCGGTTTCATGGCGCAGGGCGGCGATCCCACGGGCACCGGCATGCACGGCTCGAAGAACCACCCGAACCTGCCCGCCGAATTCTCGAAGGAGCCACATGTGCGCGGCACCGCGTCGATGGCGCGTGCGCAGGATCCGAACTCGGCGAACAGCCAGTTCTTCATCTGCTTCGACGATGCGCGCTTCCTCGACAACCAGTACACCGTCTGGGGTCAGGTCACGTCGGGCATGGAGCATGTCGACGCGCTGCCGAAGGGCGAGCCGCCGCGTAGCCCGGGCAAGATCGTAAAGGCGCACGCCGAGTAACGAACGCACCAGCAAAGCCCTCTCCCGCCTTTGCGGGAGAGGGTTGGGTGAGGGCCTTCTTCTAATCGACGCCCGAAAAGCAGCACACCCTCACCGACTACGACTAGGGCCGCGTGAAGAACGCGACCCAAGTCTGCGTAGCCTCTCCCGCGCGCGGGAGAGGGCCTGCGTCACCTGTCAAACCCCCGGATCGGCGATCGTCGCGATCAGCCAGTCGTGGAACAGCCGCACCGGCTTCTGCGTCAGCGCGCGCGGGCGGCACGCGAACCAATAGCTGTACGGGCTTTCGACCGGGATATCGAACAGCCGGACGATCCGATCGTCGCGCGCTTCTTCGAAATGGCTGGCGTGCATGAAGGCGATGCCGAGCCCCTGCGCCGCCGCCTCGAGCATCAGCGCGCCCGAATCGAAATGGTCGATCGCGAGCGGCTCGAGGTCGGTCAGCCCCGCCGCCGCGCGCCACGCGCTGAACGTATCGGGCATGTCACGGTGGACCAACGCGGTCAGTCCGGCGAGCTGGTCGGGGCTGGTGATCGGGTTCTGCCCCTCGATCAGCGCCCGCGCGCCGATGACATAGACCTGGTTGCGATCGAGCCGCTTGGCATAGAGCGCCGGGTCGATGTCGCGCGCGAGTGCGATGACCGCGTCGAGGCCCTCGCCCAATCGCGACAGCAGGTGCGCCGCGGTATCGATGTCGAGATGCAGTTCGGGGTGTTGCGTGCGCAGTTCGCCGAGCCGCGGGAACAGCTTCTGCGACGCCCAAAGCGGGAGCAGCCCGAGTCGCAGCCGCAACACGTCGGTATTACTCGTCATCACTTCGACCGCGTCCGACAATTGGTCGAGCGCGGGCGCGATCTGTTGCAGCAGCCGGTCGCCATCGGCGTTGAGCACGACCGCCTGGTGGCGGCGCTCGAACAGCGGGCGGCCGATAAAGCGCTCGAGCGCCTGGATCCGCCGACTGAGCGCGGGCGGCGACAAGGCAAGCTCCTGCGACGCCGCCTTGATCGAACCGGTGCGGGCGACCTGCACGAACGCTTCGATCGCGGTAAGGGGCGGCAGTCTGCGCATCGTCGGCTCGTTCCTCCGTGACCTATGACATCGCTATCTTGTGCGACGCACCAAGATGCCGTTCGCTCTAACCCCACCATTCCCCGTGGCGGGGAAGATTGCAACGATTGCAGAAACGACAATCGCAATCAGTTCTTTCGCACTTGCAACATAATCGGTCGTGCTGCATTTAGACGGTGCCTTTCAGGCATCCTCTCCTAAAACTTTCAAGGCCGATCCCTCCGGGGGTCGGCCCTTTTTTTGTCCAGCGCACGCCGCAGTGCCGCCCTCGTATTCGCGGAACCGCATGCCTATCTCGCGCGCTCACCGGGTTTACGCGAGGAACAGATAGCATGGCGGACGTCGAGACGCCGATTCGGAAATTGCAGGTCGCCAATGCGCGGCCCGAGGATAGCGGGCGCGGGCTCGCGCATGTGCCGCGCGCGATGCTTGCCGCGCTCGGGCTGGGCGAGGGCGATGTCATCGAGATCGTCGGCAAATCGTCGACGCCGGCACGCGCAGTCGCGCCGTATGCCGAGGACGAAGGGCTCGACATCATCCGCATCGATGGTCTGCAGCGCGCCAATGCGGGCGTCGGCTCGGGCGATTTCGTCGAGATCCGTGCGGTCGAATCGAAGGCGGCGACGCGCGTGATCTTTGCGCCGGCGCAGCAGAATTTGCGGCTGCAGGGCTCGTCGAACGCGCTGAAGCGCACCTTTTTCGGGCGGCCGCTGACGCAGGGCGACGTCGTCGCGACCGCCGGCCAGCAGCGCGTCGACAATATGCCGCCGGGTGTCCAGAACATGCTGCGCGCGCCGGCCTACGCGCTGCAGGAGATCCGCCTTGCGGTGATCTCGACCGTGCCGAAGGGCGTGGTGCATGTCGACGAGACGACCGAGATCGAGCTGCGCCCCGAATATGAGGAGCCCAAGGAAGCACGCCGCGCCGACGTCACCTATGACGATATCGGCGGGATGGGCCCGACGATCGACCAACTGCGCGAGATGGTCGAGCTGCCGCTGCGTTACCCCGAGCTGTTCCAGCGGCTGGGCGTCGATCCGCCCAAGGGCGTGTTGCTGCATGGGCCGCCCGGCACCGGCAAGACGCGGCTCGCGCGCGCCGTCGCCAACGAATCGGCGGCCGAGTTCTTCCTGATCAACGGGCCCGAGATCATGGGCTCGGCGTACGGCGAATCGGAGAGCAAGCTGCGCCAGGTGTTCGAGGAAGCCGCCAAGGCCGCGCCCTCGATCGTCTTCATCGACGAGATCGATTCGATCGCGCCCAAGCGCGGGCAAGTGTCGGGCGAGGCCGAGAAGCGGCTCGTCGCGCAGCTGCTGACGCTGATGGACGGCTTGGAAGCGCGCGCCAATGTCGTGGTGATCGCCGCGACCAACCGCCCCGAGGCGATCGACGAGGCGCTGCGCCGGCCGGGCCGGTTCGATCGCGAGATCGTCGTCGGTGTCCCCGACGAGCGCGGGCGCCGCGAGATTCTTGGCATCCACACGCGCGGCATGCCGCTCGGCGACCGGGTGGACCTCGATGAGCTGTCGCGCACGACCTACGGGTTCGTCGGGGCCGATCTCGCCGCGCTCGCGCGCGAGGCGGCGATCGAGGCGGTGCGCAAGCTGATGCCGCGGCTCAACCTCTCGGAAGGGACGATCCCGCCCGAGATCCTCGACACGCTCGCCGTCACGCGCGAGGATTTCGTCGATGCGCTCAAGCGCGTCCAGCCGAGCGCGATGCGCGAGGTGATGGTCGAGGCGCCGCGCGTCCGCTGGGACGATGTTGGCGGGCTCGACGATGCGCAGATGCGGTTGAAGGAGGGCGTCGAGCTTCCGTTGAAGGACCCCGATGCGTTCCGCCGGCTCGGCATCCGTCCGGCCAAGGGCTTCCTGCTCTATGGCCCACCCGGCACCGGCAAGACCTTGCTGGCGAAGGCGGTGGCGCGCGAGGCGCAGGCGAACTTCATCGCGACCAAGTCGAGCGACCTGCTCAGCAAATGGTATGGCGAGAGCGAGCAGCAGATCGCCAAACTGTTCGCGCGTGCCCGCCAGGTCGCGCCGTGCGTGATCTTCATCGACGAGCTCGATTCACTGGTGCCGACGCGCGGCAGCGGGATGGGCGAGCCGCAAGTCACCGAGCGCGTGGTCAACACGATCCTCGCCGAGATGGACGGGCTCGAGGAGCTGCAGTCGGTCGTCGTGATCGGCGCGACCAACCGGCCCAATCTGATCGACCCGGCGCTGTTGCGTCCGGGCCGGTTCGACGAGCTGATCTATGTCGGCGTGCCGAGCCGCGACGGGCGCGCGCGGATCCTCGCGATCCAGACCGCCAAGATGCCGATCGCCGAGGATGTCGATCTCGACGTGCTGGCGGGCCGGACCGATCGCTTCACCGGCGCCGATCTCGAGGATCTGGTGCGGCGTGCGGGGCTCACCGCGCTGCGCGAATCACTCGAGGTTCGCGAAGTGACGATGGCGCATTTCGAGACCGCGCTCGGCGATTCGCGCGCTTCGGTCACGCCTGAGCTCGAGCGTGAGTATGAGACGATGAAAGCGCGGTTGAAGCAGGACGCGACCTCGCTCCAACCGATCGGCTTCGCCTTCCCGCCGCGCGCGAAGGAAGGCTGACCTGCCGCCCCCCTCCCTTCGAGGGAGGGGGAAGGTTAGCGCGCCTCGCGCAACTTCGCCCAGGCATAGCCGAACAACGCCATCATCGCCGCGCCCGCGACCAGATACGGCAGCGAGTGCTGGAGCTCGTAAAGCCCCACCCCGATCGACGGGCCGAGCACGAACGCCGCGCCGTTGACCGAAGTGACCTTCCCCGCGACCGCACCTTGCGCGGCATGATCGACCGCAAGCGACGCGCCCGCGGTGAACGCCGGGCGGGTAAAACCGAAGCCGACGCTCGCCAGCGCATAGGCGCAGGCGATCGTATAGAGCGAGGTCGCGACCCCGGTCAGCGCACACCCCAGCGCCGCGATCACCAGCCCGGCCAGCATCATCCGCCGCGGGCGCAGATTGAGGTTGGGGATGATTCCCCACTGGACGAGCAACGCCGCGCCCGCGCCGATCATCAGCACGATCCCGGTCGGTTGCAGCGCTTGCGCTGGGGCGAGGTGCAGGCGGTCGATCACGAGAAAGCCGATCGCTTGCCCGGTCATCGCCTGGCCGTGGCCCGAAACGAGGCCGGCGATCATCCAGCCGCGGATCCGCGGATCGGCATAGCCGACCGGTTCGCTGTGCGGTTCGGTCGCGGCGGTAATGCTCGCGCCCGAACTTTGCCCGCCGATCGAGGGATAGGCGTTGGCGGCGCCGTGGAAAGCACCCGGGTCGTCGCTCTGCGTCGGGCGATCGTCGGCGAGCATGCGGTGCACCGCAAACGACACGCCGAGCCCGAACAGCGCGAACAGGAACGCTGGGCCGGCGAGCCCGATCTCGACCCCGCCGAGCGATCCGAGCACGAGGAACGGCGCGAGCGTGGGCCCGAGGATCGTGCCGAGCCCGAACGCCGAACCGAGCAGCGTCAGAGCCTTGGTGCGCTCGGCCCGCGTCGTGTTGCCCGCGACGAGTGCCTGCACCGCGGGCGGCGCCGCCGATCCGAACGTGCCGTAGATCAGCCGCCCGGCGATGAAGCACAGGAACGCCGCGGTTCCGCTGATCCAGCCGTTGATCCCGGCGGCGAGAAACACGCCGCACGTCACCAGCGACACCGAAAAGCCGCCCATGCCGAGCAGGATCATCGCGCGTCGGCCGTGGACGTCGGAGCGCTTCGCCCAGAACGGCGCGGCGATCACCCAGAGCAGCGCCGAGACCGAAAAGGCCGCGGCGACCGCGCTGTCGGGGACTTTCAACGATCGGCCAAGCGCCGGGAGCACCGACTGCATCGCGGTATTGCCCGCAGCGATCGTCAGCATCACCGTGAACAGCAGGGCGAAGTCGCGATCGATCCGAGCGGCGGACTTCACTTCTCGCGTCCGAAATTGAGCTGCTTGGTGATGTTATAGTCGAGCACCGTCATCACGAAGAACGCCGCGAACTGGCGCGTGCGCGTCCACCAGTCGGTGTTTTCGCGATAGGCTTGCGCGGTGATCCGCTCCGATTGGCCGACCTCGCCATCGACATAGCCGCGGACATGCACCGCGAACGCCGGATCGTCGATCCGCAGCATCATCTCGAGATTGAGGAACAGGCTGCGAATGTCGTAATTGGCCGAGCCGATATAGACGACGTCGTCGATCAGGAAGAGCTTGGTGTGGAGCTTGGTCGGCTGATATTCGTAGATTTGCACGCGTTTGCGCAAGAGGCCCGCATAGGTGAAGCGCGACGCCCAGATCGCCGCGCCGTGATCGTTCTTCGATGCCAGCACGATCCGCACCGTCCCGCGCAAGCCAGCGCGGTCGAGCCGGCGCAGCATCCCCGGATTGGGCGCGAAATAGGCCGAGATCAAATCGACCTTGGCGGCGCGCTCGAGATCGCGCTTTACCGCCCGCGCCCACGGCGACAGCCGCCGCGTCGGCCCGCCAAACAGCCAGCGCACTTGGCCGTCGGGCTCGCTCCACGCCTTCAGCGCGCGGCGCAGCGCGCGCAGCGGTGGCTTGGGCTGCTTCGACCAGTTGGACAGCGCGTCAAAATAGCCGGTGATCCGCTGCGCCGCTGGCCCTTCGATGAGCAGTCCGAGATCGCGCCAGGCTTGTTCGGCGGGGGTGCCGAAATAGGCATCCTCGACATTGAACCCGCCGATGATCGCGCGCGCCTCGCTGCTTTCGCCATCGGCAAGCGCGAGCTTCTGGTGGTTGCGCAGCAGATAGCGCCGGCCCCAGCGCGGGACGAAACGGCACACTTCGACGTTCGCGTCGCGCAACGGCTCGAAGAAATGGTGGCTCTCGGCGACTTCGCTGCCGAGCCCGTCGACGACCAGCGCGACCTTCACCCCGCGCTCGGCGGCGCGGATCATCGCGGCCCGCACCTGCGCACCGGCATCGTCGTCGACATAGATGTAGTAGATGATGCGCAGCGTCGCCTTCGCGGCGTCGATCAGCGCGATCAACGTGTCGAGCCGGCGCGGGCCGGTGTCGAGCATCGTCAGACGATTGCCGGCGACGGTGAAACTGGGTTGCGGGGCGGGCTCGGACATGGTTGCTTGGTGATGGCAATGCGGGATTTGCGCAAGTCGTTGACCCCATATCGCGGTGCAGCCTAGGCTGATCGCCTAACACAAAGGTCGCCGATGCTGCTCGCTTTTGCTCTCCAGGCCGCTGTCGCTGTGACCCCGCCCGGGCCGCCACTCGAGGCCGATTCGTTCGGGGAGCGCGCCTTCGCGCATTTCTCGCGCGAGCCCGTCGCGTCGCACGTCAGCGAGAGCGTCGATGCGGCGTTCTCGACCGAGCCGCGCCCGGATGCTCCGATCGGCTATGCCCTGCGGCTCACGCGGCGCGAGCCGTCGCATCCCGCGACGATCGTCTGGGCGGAAAGCCGTACGTGTCCGGCGGTCCGTCCGGCGCTGATGGCGATGCGCGCCGTCGCTACGCCGCATCCTTATGTGCTGGGGATCGACCCACCGGGCGCGATGGTCCTCAACGGGACCGAATATCGGCTGCGCGCGGAGGCGGGATATGCGCACGGACGTCCGGCCTGGATCGATATCGGCAGCAATCGCGATACGCCGCTGGCCGCCTGGGTCGATCACAGCCTTGCGGCACTCGCGCGGTGCTGGTCGCCGGTGCCGCCGGGCCCGGCCCCCCGCGTTTTCTTGACTCCGTAGGGCTTTCCTCTTAGGGCAACGCCTTTCCAACCCTCGTCGTACAAGTAAGGAAGCCGTTCATGGCGCGCGTCACTGTCGAAGATTGCGTCGACAAGATTCCCAACCGCTTCGATCTCGTCCTGTTCGCCGCCCAGCGCGCGCGGCAGATTTCGGGCGGTGCCGAGATCACGATCGATCGCGATCGCGACAAGAACCCGGTCGTCGCGCTGCGCGAGATCGCCGAGGAAATGGTGCATCCGCCGACGCTCAAGGAATCGGTGATCCAGAGCCTGCAACGCGTCCAGGTCGACGAAGACGACGTCGCCGATGCGGTCGGCTCGCTCGCGGCCTCGGCCGAGGCGCTGCGCCTGACGGCTGCTGCCCCGCCGCGCAACCAGAACCTCGGCGCTGATTACGAAGGCTGAGGCCCACGGCTGACGCGAAAGCGTTAGCTGCGGATCGCCGAATCCCGGACCGAAGGGCCTCGGTGCCGACCGGCGACGTGGCGTTGCCACGCGCTGTGCGGCCCCCTAGTTCGCCTGTTCCCGCAAGACCGTCGCCAGCGCCGCCTTTCCCAGCGCGGCGACGTCGTCATGCGGATCGCGATACCCGCCATGCACCAGTCGTGCGACGCGCTGCAGCAGCGGTAGCGGCGCGCCGCTGCTTCGCGCCGCTGCGGTAAAGGCATTTTCGTCCCATGGCGCGCCTGCCTTGACGCGCGCGAACAGCGTCTTGTTGACGGCGTGCAACCCGTCGCCTTTTCTAGCCCGCAGCGACTCGTCCAGCGCCAGCCAGATCAGCATTCCGCACTGAAACTGCAGGTCGAAATTGCCGTTCGCCGTGGCGCGATCGAGCGGAGCGCTCGCCAGCCCTGTCGCGCAAGCGGTCTCGGCACTGCGCACCCGGCTTGCGACATATCCGCGCTCCGCCTTCCCGCGCTGCGTCAGAACGAGCGCGGCCATCGCATCGGCGCCACCTTCGTGGATCCACGCCGCGGTTTCATCACCCGCGAGCTTGCCGACCCTGTCCTGTTGGAAGAGGTGCGCCGCTTCATGTGCGAAGAACCAGTCGAGCCAGAAAGGTGCCTGGGCCGTTACCCGTTCGCGCGCGTTGGCGCCGTCGAAATGCATGAAGATCTGACCTGGTAGTGTTCCGCCCTGGGTCGAGGCATGGCCGTCTTTGCGGGGGCGGGCGTCCATGGAAACATAGAGCTCGGGACGGAAGGACAGCGCGCCGTAGATGCGCGCAAACGCGTTCATCGCGCGGGGCAGCGACTGTCGCAAATGGTCGCGCGCGGTGGTGGGCAGGCCGGGATCGATGATCGCGATAAAGCCGTCCGCCTCTTCCGGCATCAGGTTTCCGACAAAAATGTTGGTGCCGTCGTCGCGGCTGACGAAGCGGGTCTGATCGGCAACGCGCCGCCCTTCGACGCCAATTGTCTTTCCGGGGGCGGCAATCGTGATCGGCAAAGCGTCGGTGCCGGCGCACGGGATCCGCAGGCAGGCATGAAACTGGCCCGAATGGATCAGGACACCGCCGTCGCTGAACGGTGAGAAGGGCGCGTAGCTCTTTGGCAAAGCGCGGTAGCGCGCGGGAATGGTGAAGCGCACGACGCGGAAAGGGCCACCGTCAAAGCGCTCGATCCGCTCGCCAGTGCCGTCCTGCATCCAGCGGAAACCGGCCGATTGCGGATGCCAATCCTCCGGCCGATACCCGCCCAATGCCTGCGCGAAATGCAGCGCTTTAGTCGCGGCCGTCATGCGATACGTTGCGACGACGGTCTCATCGGGCTGACTGGCGAGATCTAGTGCGATCGGCGCTCCGGCATCTGGGGTGAGGCGGCTGGTCGAGACACACGATGGCAGCGCAAGGCAGAGAAGCAGTACCGCCAGGGCGGCTTTCGGGGATGCCGGCATTGTGCCTCTCGGGCCGAAGCGGATGTGGCGTGAGCATCCGTCCTGCACCGCGGATTAGCAACCGCTAATCCGCTGCGCGACCCTTGAAGCCCTGAGCGACGACGTACCATTCGCTCGACGCCTTGCGGCTGGCGGGCGGCTTGGCGTGCTTCACGGTCGTGAAGTTGCGCTTCATCTCCGCCACCAGCGCGGTATCCGCGCCGCCCGCAAACACCTTGCCGACGAACGCCCCGCCGGGCGCGAGCACGTCGATCGCGAACGCCAGCGCCGCCTCGACGAGCCCCATCGTGCGCAAGGCGTCGGTCTGCGGATGCCCGACGGTGTTGGCCGCCATGTCCGACAGCACCAGATCGGGCGTGCCGCCAAGCCCCGCCATCAGCCGCTCGGGCGCGACATCGTCCATGAAATCGAGCTGGAGGATCGTCACCCCCTCGATCGGATCGACCGGGAGGAGATCGATCCCGACGATCGCCGCCTTGGGCACTTGGCGGCGGACGACCTGCGCCCAGCCACCCGGCGCGAGCCCGAGATCGACGACGCGGCGCTTGCCCTTCAAGAAGCCGAACCGCTCGTCGAGCTCGGTCAGCTTGTACGCCGCGCGGCTGCGGAAGCCGTCGGCCTTGGCACGTTTCACATAGGGGTCGTTGAGCTGGCGTTCGAGCCAGCGCGTCGATTGCGCGGTGCGCTTGCGCGCGGTCTTGACGCGGACGCGCAGTCCGCCGCCGTCGTTGCTCATGCCGTACTTCCCATCAATCGCCGGAGAATGCCTTCGCGGATTCCGCGATCGGCGATGCCGAGCCGTTCGGCCGGCCATAAATCCATGATCGTCTCGAGGATCGCGCACCCCGCGACGACGAGATCGGCGCGCTCGGTGCCGATGCACGGCAATTGCGCGCGCTGGCGCAAGTCCATGCCGGCGAGATCGCGGCTGATTCGCCGCATCGCGGTCGCGGGCACGATCAGCCCGTCGACTTGCGCGCGGTCGTAATGCGTCAGCTCGAGATGGACGCTCGCAAGCGTCGTCACCGTGCCCGACGTGCCGAGCAGCCGCGGTACCGCAATCCCGCGCGGCAGCCGCGCGGCGAACGGCGCCATGCTCTCGGCGACGAGGCTGCGCATCTTGGCATAAGCGGCGGCGCGGCCTTCGGCGCCGCCATCCTGCCCCGGCGGACCGTGTCCGGCGCTCTCGGTCAGCGACACGACGCCCCATGGCGCGCTGTGCCAGTCGAGCACGCGCGGCGTCTCGGCGCGCGTGTCGACGAGCACCAACTCGGTCGATCCGCCGCCGATGTCGAACACCAAAGCCGGGTCCTCGCCCGGCTCGATCAGCGCATGGCAGCCGAGCACGGCGAGACGCGCCTCTTCCTCGGCGGTGATGATATCGAGCAGGATCCCCGTCTCGGCATAAGCGCGCGCGATGAAATCGGCGCCGTTGCTCGCGCGGCGGCACGCCTCGGTCGCGACCGCGCGCGACAGCGTGACGTTGCGGCGGCGCAATTTGTCGGCGCAGATCTTCAGCGCGGCGATCGTCCGCTCGATCGCGGCATCGCTCAGCCGTCCCGATCCGGCGAGCCCTTCGCCGAGCCGGACGATTCGCGAAAAGGCATCGACCACAGCGAACCCGTCGCCCTGCGGCCGCGCGATGAGCAGGCGGCAATTGTTGGTGCCGAGGTCGAGCGCTGCAAAATGCCGCGGTTCGCGACCACGCGTCGCGCCGCCCCGCGCCGGGGGAGTCCTGGCGACCTGCGGCTTGGCGGGCGGCGGCCTGCCGGGGGGCTTTCCGTTGGACGGCGCCGAACGGGCAGGTTTCGCCTGCCGGTACGGCACATCCGGCGATCGATCCGCCATGCCGTGATACTCGCTTATTCTGTTCTGCCGTCGCGGCTCGCCGGATGGCGCGCCGTTCGGTGCTTGACGGCGATCCTAGCTCAAGCCCCGAGATGCGGCAAGCGATGCGCGGGGGATGTTCACGCGATCGGTTGACAGCCACCGCACACCCCCGTAGATCGCGGTTCGGCGTTGCCCCGTCGTCTAATGGTAAGACTGCGGTTTCTGATACCGCCTATTGAGGTTCGAATCCTCACGGGGCATCCAGCCATCATCTCCTTATATCTCCACCTTTCGCCGCGGCCGGCACCGCGGCTTGCGGCTGATCGCGCCGCGCAATAGGGGTGACGGCGTGAGTGAGGGTGTCCCTAACGCAGCCGCGGTCCCAGACGCTTCCCCGCCGCGTCGCCGCTGGGGGCGTTTGCCAGTTGCGGTCGGAGGGCTGCTGCTGCTGATCGTCGCATTGCTCGGCGCAGCGTGGCTCGCGCGCAAACCCGTGGCGGAGCATTTCATCGACGATGCGCTCGCCGCGCGCGGCATTCCGGCGCGCTATGAGATCGCGCAGATCGGGTTTCGCACGCAGCGGCTGACCAATGTCCGCATCGGCGATCCACGCCATCCCGATCTGCTGGCCGATTGGGTCGAGGTCGACACCAGCCTGTGGGTTTCGGGCGCGAGCGTCACTGCGATCCGCGTCGGGCGTGTGACGATGCGCGCAACGCTTGCCGACGGGAAGGTGTCGTTCGGGACGATCGATCGCCTGCTGCCCGCGCCGTCGGGCAAGCCGTTCGCGCTTCCAGCGATCAAGGCCGAGATCGCCGATGGCCGCATCGCGCTTGCGACCCCGTACGGCCCGGTCGCGCTGCACGTGGTCGGGGCGGGGCGTCTCGACGACGGTTTTGCCGGAACGCTCGGTGCGAAAGCGGCGGCGTTCGAGCTGGGCGACTGCCGTCTCGCTACGCTCGATGCGGTGCTGCAAATCCAGGTGCGCGCGGCGCAACCGAGCTTAACCGGCCCCGTCACGCTCGCGCGCGGTGACTGCGGCGGCGCCCGAATCACCACGGCGCGCGCCGATCTGACGGCGACGCTTGCCGCCAAGCTCGACAGCGGGCGCGGATCGGCGCGGCTGGCGATCGCCGCGCTCGATGGTGGCGGCGCTGAGCTGCGGTCGCTGGCGGGGTCGGTCGATTTCGTCGGCTCGGCGCGTGATGTTTCGGGCGATCTCGATCTGCGCTCGGGGCCTGCCGCGGCGGCGGGCGTCGCGGCGCTACGGACCGCGCTCGCCGGGCGCTATCGCTACGCCGACGGCGGTTTCGCGTTCGATGGGCGCGCGCAGGCGACGCGCGCGCGGCTGCCAGCAGCGTGGCGCGCGCGGCTCGACCCGGCTCGTGGCGCAGGCGCCGGAACCCCGGTCGGGCCGATCGTCGCGCAAGCGGTCGCTGCGCTGCAGGCCGCGGGCCGATCGGGCGATGTCGATGCGCGCGTCTCGACGATCCTCGATGCCGGGCGCGGGCAAGTGATCGTCTCGCGGCTCGCCTTTGCGGCGTCGTCGGGTGCGCGGGCAACGCTCGCTGGCGGGAACGGCCTGCTCTATCGTTGGCCCGGCGGCGTGCGGATCGACAGCACCGTTACGCTCGGCGGCGGTGGCTTGCCCGACGCCAGCGTCCGCGTGCGCCAGGCGGGGTTCGGCGCGCCGCTGGTTGGGCGAGCGATCGTCGCGCCATATGCCGCCGGTGCTGCGCGGCTCGCGCTGACGCCGATCGACTTTAGCGCGACCACCAGCGGTGCGACGCATATCACGACTCGTGCCGCGCTCAGCGGGCCGCTCGGCACTGGCCAGGTCACCGCGCTCAGCCTCCCGCTCGACGCGCGCTGGGACGGGCGCGCCGGGCTGACGCTCAATCCGGCCTGCGCGCCGCTGGCGTTCGAGCGGCTCGCGCTCGGCGGGCTCGATCTGCCGCGCTCGAGCGTGACGCTGTGCCCGCGCGACGGCGCGCTGCTGCGGCTCGAGCAGGACGCGGTGCGCGGCGGCGGTTCGATCGGTCCGATCCGCCTCGCCGGGCGGCTCGGTTCCGCGCCGATCGACGTGACGCTGCAGCACGGCGAATGGCTGTTCGGCGCACGGCGCTTTGCGGCGATGGGGCTCGGCGTCCGGTTGGGGGCGCCCGAACGGGTGACCCGGCTCGACGTCACGACGCTCGGGGGGAGCCTCGCGACTGGGTCCCTTGCGGGGACGTTCGATGGGGCGAGCGGACAGATCGGCGCGGTGCCGTTGCTGCTTTCGTCGGCGGCCGGGCGCTGGCGCTTTGCCGCGAACGTGCTGGCGCTCGATGGGGGCCTGATGGTCGCTGACAGCGCGGCCGATCCGCGCTTCAAGCCGCTCGCCGCGCGCAGTGTCGCGCTGACGCTCGCCGACAACCGGATCGCGGCGAGCGGCACGCTGTTCGAGCCGAGCAAGAGCGTCAAGGTCGCCGATGTCACGATCGCCCACGATCTGGGCGCCGGGGCAGGGCATGCCGATCTCGCCGTCCCCGGCATCGTCTTCGGTCCGCAATTCCAGCCCGATGCGCTGACGCGGCTGACCTATGGCGTGATCGCCAACGTCGTCGGGTCGGTGAATGGCGAGGGGCATATCCGCTGGACGCCGCAGGGCGTGACGAGCGACGGCGTGTTCCGCACCCCCGGCACCGATCTCGCCGCGGCGTTCGGCCCGGCGACGGGGATCAAGGGCGAAGTCCGTTTCACCGATCTGCTCGCGCTCGAAAGCGCGCCGGGCCAAGTCGCGACGATCAAGACGCTCAACCCGGGGATCGCGGTCAATGACGGCGTGGTGCGCTATCAATTGCTGCGCGGCACGCGGATCGCGGTCGAGCAGGGGCGCTGGCCGTTTGCGGGGGGCACGCTGACGCTCGAGCCGACCTTGCTCGATTTCGACAAGGCGCAGGAGCGGCGGATGACCTTCCGCGTCGACGGAATGCGCGCCGACCAGTTCCTCCAGCAATTCGACTTCAAGAACCTCAACGCCACCGGCATCTTCGACGGCGCGCTGCCGATGGTGTTCGATTCGACCGGCGGGCGGATCGCGCAGGGCAGGCTCACCGTGCGGCCCGGTGGCGGCACGGTCGCCTATGTCGGCGAGGTGACGCAGAAGGATGTCGGCTTCTGGGGCAATTTCGCGTTCCAGGCGCTCAAATCGCTGCGCTATCGCAGCCTCGAGATCGTGATGAACGGGCCGCTCGCCGGCGAGATGATCACCGAGGTGCGCTTTGCCGGGATCGGGCAGGGGGCGGGCGCCAAGCGCAATTTCCTGTTCGACCGGCTGCAGAAATTGCCGCTGATCTTCAACGTGCGGATCAGCGCGCCCTTCCGCCAACTGATCGATTCGGCGCAGAGCTTCTACGACCCGCGCCGCCTGATCGAACGCAACCTGCCGACGCTGCTCGAGGAGCAGACCAAGCGGGCCAAGCCGCCTACCCCCATTCAGCCTTCCGACAGCAGGATCGTGCCATGAACGAAACAGCATTGACGAAGACCAAGGATCGACCGACCACGCGCATGATGACGAGGACGATGACGATGGCCGCGATAGTGGTGGCCGCTTTGGCGCAGAGCGCGTGCGTAACCGTGAGCGCGCCCGACAAGCCGATCGTGATCAACCTCAACATCAGCGTCACGCAGGAAGTCGTCTACCGTCTCGACGGTCAGGCCAAGAGTTTGATCCAGGCACAACCGGGGATTTTCTGATGACACGCATTTTCACCAGCCTTGCCGCTATCGCCCTGATCGGCACCGCGACCGCGGCGCTGGCGCAGCGCAGCCCGGCCTATCAGGCGGCGCGCGCCGCAGGTGAGGTCGGCGAGCAGCCCGACGGCTATCTCGGCGTGGTCGGCAGCGTCAGCGCCGAAGTGCGCGCGATGGTCAACAGCATCAATATCCAGCGCAAGGCGGCGTACACGCAGCAGAGCGCGAGCTCGGGCGCGACGGTCGAGCAGTTCGCCTTTACCAGCGGCTGCAATCTGATCGGCCAGACCGCGCCGGGCGAGAAGTACAAGGGTCCTGATGGCCAGTGGAAGACGCGCGGCGCCGCTGCCCCCGAGCGCGATTCGCGCTGCATCTGAGGCGCGACGACAGGGTTTCAGGCGCGCCCGACCATCACCCCGTTCGCCCTGGGCCTGTCGAAGGGCTGCTCCCGCCAGGGGGCGCCCTGCCTATTGCGAGCAGGGCTTCGACATGCGGAACCCGAACGGCGTAGGTGATCACGCCGAGGCGGAGTGGGTCGTAGCGCCGCTTATTTCGCCTCGGCGAGCGCGGCCTTGGCGACAGCGCTGGTCCAATCCATGCCGCCGGTGCTGCGCCACACTTCCTTGCCGGTCGAATCGAACAGGATGCTCATCGGCAGGCTGGCGTTATAGGCCAGGCTGAAGCCCAAATCCTTGTCGAGATATGGCTGGAGCCGGGTGAACTTTTCCTTGGCGAAGAAGGCGGCGACGGTCGGGCGGTCCTTGTCCTGGCTGATCGTCGCGACGGCGATGCTTGCGGCGGCCTGGTCGAGCGTCGGCATTTCCTTGACGCACGGGCCGCACCACGTCGCCCACAGGTTGACGAGCACGGGCTTGCCCTTGAACGCGGCGAGCGTCGTCTTCTTGCCCGCCGGATCCTCGAAGCTAAGCGTCGGCGCGGCTTCGCCCTTGTGGCTGCGGTCGATCTTGCTGGTCTCGGCGGGGGCCGTAGCGGCGGCGGTTGCGGTGCTGTTCGCGGCGACCTCTGCTTGCCCGTTGGACGAGACTTGCTTATCGCACCCGGCTAGAACGAGCAGCAGGACCGAAGCGATCACCGAGCGAAACAACATGGGCACGTCCAATGCGATGTGGGGTGGGCGCTTCGCCGAGGGTCCGGCCGCGGTCATGCGGTCGATAAATGCCTCGATCCCGTTCGACAAGCGGCTCTGGCGGCAGGACATCGCCGGGTCGAAGGCGCATGTCGCGATGCTGGGTGCGACAGGAATCGTTTCGCCTGCCGATGCATCCAAGATTTCCGAGGGTCTCGACGTGGTTGCGGCGCATTACGAGGCGCACGGCGTCGCCGAGGACATGGCGCTCGAAGATATTCACATGCAGAGCGAGTCGCGGCTCGCCGCGGCGATCGGGCCGGTCGCCGGGCGGCTGCACACCGCACGCTCGCGCAACGATCAGGTCGCGACCGATTTCAAGCTGTGGGTGCGTGACGCGATCGACGAGGTCGAGGCAGCACTCGCCGCGTTCCAGGACGCGCTGCTGACGCGCGCCGAGGAACATGCCGACAGCGTGATGCCGGGCTTCACGCATCTGCAGAGCGCGCAGCCGGTGACGCTCGGCCATCATTTGATGGCGTATCACGAGATGATCGCGCGCGACCGCAGCCGCTTCGGCGATGCGCGCAAGCGGATGAACCTGTCACCGCTCGGCTCGGCGGCGCTCGCGGGCACAGGCTTCCCGATCGACCGCGCGATGACCGCGGCGGCGCTCGGCTTCGATGGCCCTACGCGCAATTCGCTCGACGGCGTGTCCGACCGCGATTTCGCGATCGAATATCTGACCTGCGCGACGCAATGCTCGCTCCACCTCTCGCGGCTCGCCGAGGAGTTCGTGCTGTGGGCGTCGCAGCCGTTCGGCTTCGTCGCGCTGTCGGATCAATGGTCGACGGGCAGCTCGATCATGCCGCAGAAGCGCAATCCCGATGCCGCCGAACTGGTGCGCGGCCATGCGGGTCGCATCCTTGGCTGCATGACGGCGCTGATGGTAACGATGAAGGGCCTGCCGCTCGCGTATTCGAAGGACATGCAGGACGACAAGCCGCCGGTGTTCGAGGCGCACGATCTGCTCGGCCTGTCGATCGCGGCGATGACCGGGATGGTCGAGAGCGCGAGCTTCCGCACGCCACGGATGCGCGACGTCGCAGAAGCCGGTTTCGCCACCGCGACCGATCTCGCCGACTGGCTCGTCCGCGAAGCGGGCGTGCCGTTCCGCGAGGCGCATCACATCACCGGTCAGGCGGTCGCGCGCGCCGAGGCGCTCGGGCTCAAGCTCGATGCGCTCCCGCTGACCGCATTGCAGGCCATCGACGGCCGAATCGACGAGCGCGTCTACGACGTGCTGTCGGTCGATGCCTCGGTCGCCAGCCGCGTGAGTTTCGGCGGCACCGCGCCGGTCCGCGTCCGCGCAGCGATCGCCGCCGCACGATCGGGAGAGACGGCATGAAGCATGGTCTGGCTCTGGGGTTCTGCGCGGCGCTGCTGCTCGCCGGGTGTGGCGCTGCGTCCGGGTTGAAACCGGCCGAGGGGAGATCGCTCCCCGTCGCGCCCTATGGCGCGAAAGAGACGCCGACCCCCGCCGAGCTGCTCAAACCGACCAATCAGGAACGGCCGATGCGCAGCGACGAGGTGCTCACCAATTCCGCGGAACGCCGGAGCGACGAGTTCAGCCTTCCGCCTCCCAACTGACAGGCTTCATTCGATGGATCATTTTTCGCTCGTCGACGGCGCGCTGCACTGCGAGGGCGTGCCGCTCGCGGCGATCGCCGAAGCGGTCGGCACACCCGTCTATGTCTATTCGACCGCGACCTTCGAACGCCATGCGCGCGTGTTTCGCGAAGGGCTGGCGCCGGCGGGGGATGTCCACCTCGCCTACGCGATCAAGGCCAATCCCAACCTTGCCGTGCTCCGCGTGCTCGCGCGCGAGGGCTATGGCGCCGATGTCGTGTCGGGCGGCGAGCTGGCACGCGCGCTCGCGGCGGGGATCCCGGCGAAGGACGTGGTGTTTTCGGGAGTCGGCAAGACCGTCGGCGAATTGTCGACCGCGCTCGATGTCGGGCTCGGCCAGTTCAATCTCGAGCTTGAAGAGGAAGGCGTCGTGCTCGCTGGGCTCGCCGCCGCGCGTGGGATGCGCGCCGATGCGACGCTGCGCGTCAATCCCGACGTCGATGCCGGGACGCACGCCAAGATCTCGACCGGCAAGCGCGAGAACAAGTTCGGCGTGCCGATCGACCAGGCCCCGGCGATCTTCGCGCGGCTCGCCGGATTGCCGGGGCTCGCGCTGCGCGGCGTGGCGATCCATATCGGCAGCCAGCTGAGCGAGCTCGCCCCGCTCGAGGCGGCCTATGCGCGGATCGGCGCGCTCGTCGCCGAGCTGCGCGCGGCTGGCCATCCGATCGAGCGCGTCGATCTCGGCGGTGGGCTCGGCGTGCCGTACCGCGCGGGCGAGGTGTTCCCGAGCCCGGCCGAATATGGCGCGATGGTCGCGCGCGTCACCAAGGGGTGGGGCGTCCGGCTGATGTTCGAGCCCGGCCGCGTGATTGCGGGCAATGCCGGCGTGCTGCTGACCAAGGTGATCTGGGTCAAGCCCGGCGCGATCAACCCCTATGTCATCGTCGACGCCGCGATGAACGATCTCGCGCGCCCGGCGATGTACGATGCGTGGCATGATTTCGAGGCGGTGTCGCCGAGCGGCGCGCGGATGACCGCCAATATTGCCGGCCCGGTGTGCGAAAGCGGCGACACCTTCGCGATGGCGCGCGACATCGACACGGTGAAGAGCGGCGATCTCGCGATCTTCCGCACCGCCGGCGCGTACGGCGCGACGATGGCGTCGACCTATAACAGCCGCGCGCTGGTGCCCGAAGTGCTCGTCGATGGCGATCGCTTCGCGGTCGTTGCAGATCGCATCCTGCCCGAGACGATCCTCGCCGCCGAGCGCATTCCGGACTGGTTGAAGGCGTGAGCCTGCACAGCCTGCCGCTGTTCGTGCGGCTGGCGGGCCGCCCGGTGATGCTGCTCGGCGAGGGCGAGCCGGCCGATGCGAAACGGCGGCTGCTCGAACGCGCGGGCGCGGTGATCGTCGGCGAGGAGGCGAGCGCTGCCCTGGCGATCGTCGCGATCGAGGACGAAGCGCAAGCGCAGGCGGCGATCGCGCGGCTTCAAGCGCGCGGTGTGCTCGTCAACGCGGTCGACCGGCCCGACCAATGCGATTTCACGCTGCCCGCGATCATCGATCGCAGCCCGGTGCTGATCGCGATCGGCACCGGCGGTGCATCGGCTGGCCTCGCGGCGGCGCTGCGGCAGCGGCTCGAGGCGTTGCTCCCGGCGACGCTCGGGCCGCTCGCCGACCGGCTCTATGCCTTGCGCGCCGCGATCCGGCTGGCGTTGCCCGCGCTCGACACACGACGGCGCGCGCTCGGCGCGGCGTTTGCGCAAGGCGGTGCGCTCGATCCGCTCGCGGCGGGGCCCGATGCCGTCGAGACGTGGCTGACGGCGCCTGCCGCGCCGACCGATCGGCTCGTCACGCTGCGGCTGCGCTCGGCCGACCCCGACGATCTGACGCTCGGCGAAGCGCGCGCGCTCGCGCTCGCCGACCGGATTTACGCGCCGCCCCACGCGCCCGCGGCGATCCTCGATCGATCGCGCGCCGACGCCGTGCGGATCGTTTCGGACACGCCGCCCGTTACGCGCGAACCAGGACTGACGCTGTGGGTGGAGATGGAATGAGCGGGTTTGCGTACCGGGTGGCCGACGGCAAGGCCGAACGCATCGATATCCAGAACGCGCTCGAGACGCCGAGCGATCTGGTCTGGGTGCATCTCACCAGCAATAACGAGCAAGCTAAGGCATGGCTGGGCGACGTCGCCAAGCTTCCCGACTATGTCGTCGAGGCGTTGACCACGAGCGAATCGCGGCCGCGCTGCGAAGCGCTCGACGATGGCGCGATCCTCAATTTGCGCGGCCGCTCGAACGAGGCGATGACGACATCGGACCCGCTCGCCTCGCTGCGCATCTGGGCGACGGCGGGGCGAGTGATCTCGGTGACGCGGCGCTCTTTGACTGCCGTCGACGACGTGACCAAGCAGATCGAAGGCGGCACGATCCGCGACCCGGGCGACCTCATCGCCGAATTCGCGGTGGCGATTACCGAGGAGCTCGACCTCGAAGTCGCCGATCTCGGCGACAGCCTCGATGATTGCGAGGCCGATCTCGACGCCGACAAGGTGTTCGTCCTGCGCCGCAACGTCACCAAGGTGCGCGTCGCCGCGATCGGCTATCGCCGCTTCCTCACGCCGCAGCGCGCCGCGCTCGAGAAGCTGGCATCGCTGCCGTGCGATTGGCTGCAGGATGACGACCGGCTGCATCTCGCCTCCGCCGCCGATCGCGCCGCGCGTATGGCCGAGGAACTCGAATCGATCCGCGAGCGCTCGGCGCTGATGCACGAGGCGCTGACCGATTTGCGCGCCGAACAGATCGATTCGCGCTCGCTGTTGATCTCGATCGTCGCGTTGATCTTCCTCCCGCTGACCTTCCTCACCGGCCTGTACGGGATGAATGTCGAGGGACTGCCCTTCGCCAAGGAGCCTTGGGCGTTCGATGTGATCGGCGGGATCTGCATCGCGATCACCGTCGGCATCATCGGCTATTTTTCGGTAAAACGCTGGTTCGGCTGACGGATCAGGCCGCGCGCACCGCGCGCCACGCCTGGCCGATTTCGTCGAGCGTGTCGGCAACATCGCGGAACGGCCGCGGATCCTGGCCGATCGCGGCGGTGACGACGGTGTGCCGCGCCCCGCCGTACAATTTGGCGAGCGCCGGGGCGACGGTGCCACCCGCGGTGAAATCGAGCCCGGCCTCGAGCGCGAAGAGGATTGCGGTGGCGCGCGTCACCTTGTCGCTCTTCATCGCGTAATTGCCGTGCTCGGCCGCCCAGGCGGCGCCGCGCAAGGCCCGAATCGCTTCGTCATAGAGCAATTGGACCAACGCCGGCCCATCGGCCTCGGCGGTTTGCCCGGCGAGCTCGATCTGGCGATACGTCGCTTCGGGATTGCGGCCGAAGGCCGTGGCATAAGCGACGCTCATCCGCCGGTCTTGTTCCACTGGTCGATCTGGGACTGCAGCGCCTTGGCACTGGCCTTATAGGCTGCGACCATCGCGTCGGAAGCGGCATATTGCTTGGTCAGGCGGTCCTGATACGCGGCGGTATCGGTCGTCACCTGTGCTTCTGCGTCGTTCACCTTGGCGAGCTTGGCGGTGTAGAGCGCAGTGCTGCCGACGAGGCCGGTGCTCTGGGCCTGGCCGTTGACGATGACCTTGTTGTTGGTCGCCGCGCTGGTGATCGCGTTGAGCGCGGCGGCGAGGCCGCCGCCGGTCGCGCCGGTGCCGTTGGCGAACAGCGCCTCGACCGCGGCCGGGGTCTTGAGCAAGGCGGTGTTGAGCTTGGTCGAATCGACGCTGAGCGTGCCGTCCTTGTTGGTCGCGACACCAATCGAGGCGAGATTGACCGGATCGCCCGCCGCGCCCCCGCTCGACAGCGGCGTCACGGTAAGGCCCCGCAGCGAGCGCAGCAAGTTGGTCGCGTTATAATCGCTGCGCAACGGGCCCGTCGCCGGGTCGGTTTCGGTCTTCAGCTCGGCGAGCACTTGGTTGTAGGTCGTGACGAAATCGGTGACCGCTTGCGCGATCCCGTCGCGCGGCGTCGTGCTGCCGAGCGAGACGGACTTGGCGACCGAAGTGGTACCGCTGGACGTCGTCGTGCTGGTCCGGGGGGAGACGCCGGTGAGCGTCAATTTCACCCCGGCGACAAGGTCGCTGATCGTGTTGCTCGTGCGCTCGACGCTCACGCCGTCGACGGTCAGATTGGCATTGCCGGCATTGCTGTTGATGCTCGCGGCGGCGGTGCCGCTGCCGCCGCCAACGTTCAACTGCGACAGGTTGCCAGTGCCGCTCAACGTGAAGGCCTGTGCGGTTCCGGTCGGCCCCTTCATCGACAGATACGCCGCGCCGTTGACGTCGGTCACCACGCTCGCGGTGAGACCCTTGCCGCTCGTATTGATCGCCGCAGCGACGTCGGTGAGCTTGGCGCCCTGGGCGATCGCAATCTGGATCGGAGCGGATGGGGTGGTGAGCGAGGAGACCGCGCTGTCGGCCGCCGTGCCGAAGGTGAGCGTCAGCGTGCCCGCGTCGAAGGTCGGCGCGCCGCTTGGAAAACCCGCGATCGCGGTCTGGGCGGTGGCGAGCGCGTTGACGGTCACCTGCGTCGACAGACCCGACAGCTTTGCGCCGGGCAGCGCGGTTGCCGTCAGCACCGACGCGTCCGAGCTGGTCGGCTGCGATGCGAGCGATCCGCCGGTGACGAGCGAGGTCAACGCCGAGGCGAAGCTGGTGATCGCGCTCTGTACCTTGGCGACCGAGGAAATCTGTGCGGTGAGCGCAGTGTCCTGCGCGCTGA
This sequence comes from Sphingomonas sp. 10B4, assembly GCF_035019905.1. Taxonomy (NCBI): domain Bacteria; kingdom Pseudomonadati; phylum Pseudomonadota; class Alphaproteobacteria; order Sphingomonadales; family Sphingomonadaceae; genus Sphingomonas; species Sphingomonas sp. 10B4. The sequence goes on from NZ_JASJVC010000020.1 coordinate 38,323, forward strand.
GCGAGGCGTTCTTCGCGGCGAATTGTGCGCTCACCAGCGACTTGATCAGACTCGCCGTATCGACCCCCGACCCGGCACCGAGCGAGGTCAGGATCGACGAGCCCGACACCGTGGCGGTCGAGGTCGTCGGAGTGGTCGCGGTGGTCGTCACCATATCATCGTCCCGGAAAAGCGCTCAGTTGGAAGAACGACGAAACGCCTCGAAAATTTAGCTTTGTTTCACGCCATTCTCGTCGAAGCGCGCGCTTGGCGGAACCTGGACCGACGGCGGCACTGCCGCGGCGCCCGCCTGGCTGTTGAGCCCGAAGACGAAGGCGAGGATCGTGGCCAGCGCGACGTAGAGATCGTCGCGGACCTCCTGGCCCTCGCGGCTGGTGTAATAGACCGCGCGAGCGAGCGAGGGATATTCGAGCACGGGCACGCGCGCCTCGGCACCGAGCTCGCGGATCGCGAGCGCGATCACGCCGCGGCCCTTGGCGACGACGACGGGGACTTGGTCGGTCTCGCGATTGTAGCGCAGCGCGACCGCGAAATGCGTCGGGTTGGTGAGGATGACGTGCGCTTCGCTCACCGCGCTGCGCATCGAGCGTTTCGACATCTCGCGCTGGCGCTGGCGCATCGCGCCCTTCGCCTCGGGCGAGCCTTCGCTCTCCTTATGCTCGTCGCGCAGATCCTGTTTCGACATCCGCAATTTGCGCAGCAGCTGGAAGATCTGCAGCGGCACGTCGATCCCGGCGATGACGACGAGCCCGCCCGCCATCGCGAACAGCACGCCGGTAAAGGTGCTGCCAAGCACGCCGACCGCGGTGCCGATATTGGTCGAGGCGAGCCCGATCGTCGCATGCGCGACTTGATCGAGCATGTGCCAGCCGATCGCGCCGAGCAGCACGACCTTGAGCAGCGACTTGCCGAGCTCGATCCACCCCTGCGGCCCAAAGATGCGCTTGAGACCCGAGGCGGGGTTGATCCGCGACGCCTTGGGGGCGAGCAGCGATCCGTTGAAGCTGAGATGTCCGAGCCCCGCCTGGCTGACGATCGCCGCGACGATCGTCATCGCGAGCAGCGAGATGAGCGACGGCGCGAGCTTCCAGCCGCTCTGGACGAGCGGGCGGAAGGGCGAGAAATCCTCGATGTCGCGGTGATCGAACGCGAAGCTCGCGGTCATCACGTCCTTGCACGCGCCGACCAGCGACGGGCCCATGAAGGCGAGCCAGCCGCAGCCGGCGAGCATCATCAGCGCGGTCGCGAGTTCGCGGGATTTGAGGACATCGCCCTTTTCGGCCGCGTCGCGTTTGCGCTTGGCGGTTGGTGCTTCTGTCTTTTCGCCGAATTCGTCTGCCATCAGCCGAGCACCAGCGATTGTGTCGCCGCCAGGCCTTCATCGATGATGACGAGCAGATAGTCGCCCATCGCCGGAAAGCCGAGCGCGAGCGCGACGACGCCGACCGCAAGGCTCGCCGGCAGCCCGACCGCGAACAGGTTGAGCGACGGTGCCGAACGCGAGATCATTCCGACGACGAGGTTGAGGCAGAGCAGCAGGAAGCCGACCGGGAGTGCGAGCAGGAGCCCGGCGAGGAAGGTATAGCCGCCGAAAAAGGCGATGTTCTCGAGCTGCTGCGGTTTCAGCCAGGCGCCGCCGGGCGGGAGCGCGACATAGCTTTTCACGATCATCTCAACGAGGATCAGGTGGCCGTTGACGCTGAGGAAGAGCAGCGTGAGCATCATCGAGAAGAACTGGCCGAGCGCCGGGGTCGACTTGCCGTTCTGCGGGTCGATGGCGGAGGCGAAGCCGATCCCCATCGACGTGCCGATCAGCTCGCTCGCGATCATCGGCGCGGCAAACGCAATCTGCAGCACGAAGCCGAGCGCTAGCCCGACCAGTGCTTCGGCGGCGACCGAGAGGATCGTGGCGAGCGCAAAGACGTGTTCGGGCGGGGTGATCGGGTGGACGCTCAGCACCAGCACGCCGATCGCGCCCGACAGCGTGACGCGCACGACGAGCGGGATCGCGACGGCGCTGAACACGGGCGCGGCGACGAAGGCAGCACCGACGCGGACCATCACGAAGATCAACGCCCAGAGCTGCGGTTCGATCGACAGGCCGAAGCCTAAGGGACTCAAATCCCCCTCCCGCTTGCGAGTTCGAGGTCGGTCATGCCCCCGGTATGACCTGAACGATGCGGGGCATCGTTCACCTCGAACTGGGTTAGGGGAGGGAATGACCTGGAAGCGTGCGAAGCGCTTGTGACAGGCCCTCCCCCAGCCCCTCCCGCAAGCGGGAGGGGAGCAGAAGAGCGCCCCCCCACGGTGATCATCGCACTAGATCCGGGATCCGCTCGAAGATCCCCAGCGTGAAATCGCACAGCAGCCCGATGATCAAGCTCCCGAACACCAGCAGCGAAACCGCCACCACAAGCAGCTTGGGCACAAACGACAAGGTCTGCTCGTTGATCGAGGTCGCCGCCTGGATCATGCCGGTGATCAGCCCAGCCAACAAAGCGGGAATGAGGATCGGTGCCGAGGCGAGCGCGAGCACCCACATCGTCTGGTTGGCGATCGTCAGGAAATAGTCCGCGTCCATCGCGCTAGTTCACAAAACTGTTGGCAAGCGAGCCCATCGTCAGCGCCCAGCCATCGACCAGCACGAACAGGAGCAGCTTGAACGGCATCGAGATGATCGTCGGCGACAGCATCATCATGCCGAGCGACATCAGCACCGTCGCGACGACGAGATCGATCACGATGAAGGGCAGGAAGACGAGAAACCCGATCTGGAACGCGGTCTTGAGCTCGCTCGTAACGAAGGCGGGGAGCAGCACCGAGAACGGGATCTGCTCGGCATTCTGGTACGGTCCGCTCTTGGCGATGCCGGCGAACATCGTGATGTCCTTCTTGCGCGTCTGCTTGGTCATGAAGGCGTGGAGCGGCACGCCCGCCGCCTTGATCATGTCGGTCGCGCCGATCTTGTTCGCGGCATAGGGCTGGATCGCGCTTGCGTTGATCTGGTTGATCGTCGGGGCCATCACGAAGAACGACAGGAACAATGCGAGCCCGATCAGCACTTGGTTGGGCGGGGTCTGCTGCAGCCCCATCGCCTGGCGGACTATCGACAGCACGATGATGATCCGTGTGAAGCTCGTCATCATCAACAAGATGCCGGGCAGGATCGTCAGCAGCCCCATGACGATGAGCAGCTGCAGCGATAAAGCGAGCGGCGCATTGCCGCCGCCGAGATCCTTCAGCGCGCGGTCCGCCGCGTCACCTGCGCCGGGCGCGGGCGGCGTGGCGAGCGGTGCGGCTTGCGCGAAGGCAGGATGCGCGACGATCAGCGCGAAGAGGATGCCGAGCACGACGAGCGCGATCTTGCCCCACGGTGCGACGCGCGGCGCAGGCGTGCGAATGAGCGCCGGGCCCGAGCCCTTGCGGACGACGCGCACGCTCATTTGCCGTCGCCGCGATCGAGCAGCGCAACGCCGGTGCGGCTGACCGAGACGAGCAGCTTGCGCCCCTCGAAATCGAGCACCGCGACGCGCACGCTCGGCGAGATCATCATCGTCTCGACGACTTTCAGCATCCGGTTGGACGGCTGGCCCGGCATGCGCGCCTCGAGCTTGCGCCACGCATAGAGGCACCCGATCATCAGCCCGCAGACGAGCGGCAGCAGCACGACAAGCTTGAGGATGTACGACCACATCATGGCGTCACCCGCGCTTTTCTGGGCTGACCAGCTCGGTCATGCGCACACCGAAATGGTCGCCGACCATCACCACTTCGCCGCGCCCGATCAGCGTACCGTTGACCAGCACGTCGAGCAGTTCGTTGGCCTGGCGGTCGAGCTCGATCACGCTCGTCTCGCCCAAAGCGAGCAATTCGCGCAGCGTAAGCGAGGTCGAGCCGATCTCGACGGTCAATTTGACGTCGACATCCTGCAGCAGTCGGAAATTGGCCGCCAGGCTGGTATCGACGGGGAAACCGCCGCTCATCTCGCTCATTGCAGTCCACCCCTGAGATCACGTTCTAAATCGTTCGAAATTGTCGTCAGCCGGATCGCGGCCTTGCCGTTCGACGTCCCGACCGTCCCCGCCCCGAGCCGGTCGCCGCCGATCATCACCGGCACGTCCTGGCCGACGGTGATCGGGATCACGTCGCCGGCCTTGAGGTCCATCAGCAGCTGGAGCGAGACCATCGGCTCGGCGAGCACCGAGCGGACCTCGAAGCGCACGTCCATCACCGCGCGGGTGAGACTGTTGCGCCACGCGGGATCGGGCTCGGCGGTCTTGTGGACCTTGCCGGTGAGCGACGGGCCGTGCGGCTTCAACGCCGCGACCGGATAGAGCAGGTCGAGGAACACCGGCTTGGCCGTCCCGACCGCGATCCCGAAGCGCGTGATCACCACGGCATCCTCGACATCGAGTTCGGGGATCAGCGACGGGTTCGCCTCGACGCGGCCGGGGGTGAACTCGATCCGCGCGAGCGGCTCCCACGCCGCCTGCATCGGCAGCGCGAGCATCGCGCCGAGCCGGGTCATCATCGCCTCGGCGGCGGGCGTGAACTCGCTGCCGATATCGCCGGCCACCGCGCCGGTGCCGCCGAAGAACAGATCGAGCAGTTCGAGCACGAAGCGTCCGTCGAGCACCGCGAGCGCCTGGCCCGAGGGCAAGGCGCCCGCCGCGCTCATCGTCAGCGGGAGCCACGCGGTCAGCCCGTCGGGGCGTTCCGCGCGGTAATCGGCGAGCCGCTGGACGACGAGCGGCTCGGCCCAGGTGCGGCATTCGCGGCGCAGCAGCGGCTCGAACACCGCGCGCACCCCGCGCGCGAGCCGCGCCGAGAGATGCTGCACCGTATGCAGATCGCCGAACGGGTTGAGATTGGCGGCTCCGAGCGTCGCATGCGCGGCCTCGCGGCGCGGACGTTCGCGCCGGTCGCTTGATGCGTGCTGAAGGCCTTCGTTAACCATGCCTCACTGAACAACAAAATTGGTAAAGTAAACGTTACCAACGCCTCCGAAACCTTCCTTCTGCTTGAGCGTGTCGTTGATCGCCTTGGCGATGCGACGCTGGAGCAACTGCTTGCCAGTGCTCGAAAAAACCTGCTCCTCTGTGGTGTCGCCAAGCGCCATCAGGATCGCCGAGCGAACGGCGATTTCGTTGGTCTTGATGTTTTCGACGACGGTATCGTCGTACGGAGTCGACACCGCGATGCCGACCTGGACGAAGTGCACGCTGTCCTGGAGGTTCGAGGTGAACTCCTTGTCCATCGCGTAATAATTGGAGGCATATTTGTCGCCGCCGGCGCCCGTGGGGGGCTTGTGGCCGCCTTCCTTGGCCTCCCCGCCTTCGCCCGATCCGGCACGCTTCTGCTCGGTCTTGGGGACGAGCCGCGGGCCGCTCGGTTCGGCCGCGCCCTTGCCACCGCCGATCAGTCCGGCGTTCATCGCGTACAGCGCGCCGCCGACGCCGCCGCCGACGAGCACGAGCGCGCCGACCACGAGCAGGATGATCTTCATCATCCCGCCCTTCTCCTTCTTGGGGGTTTCCGTGACGGTCTCACTCATGATCTGACTCCTTCAAAGCTTATGCGACGCGAGCGTCGGATGGGGTTTGGGTCTCTTCAGCCAGCGCGCGCGGTGCTGGCGTGATGGATGGGGCGGGGCGCGGCTGTGGCGCGGCGCCGGTGCCGCTGCCCGAATCGGCCGACACGCTGGTGTCGCCGATCCGCACGCCGCGCGCGGCGGCGAGTTCGCTCAGTCGCGGCTGCGCGTCGGCGATCAGCGCACGCGTCGCCTCCTGCGCGGCGGTGAAGTGCACATGGACGCGGTCGCCGACCTGTCGCACCGCGACATCGACGCTGCCCAGGGCATCGGGGACGAGCCGTATCCGCGTGTCGCGCGCGTCGGCATCGTCGCGCAGCGTCTCGATATGCTCGATCATGCGCTGCAGCCCGGTGTCGCGGGTGAGATCGAGCCCGGACTGGCCGGCATTTCCCGCAGCCGGTACGCTCGCCGCGTCGCCCGCGTGCGTCGGCGCGCCGACGCCTGGCACCATCGTACCGGGGGATGCCTCGGGATCGCCACTGCGCTGGGCGCGATCGCGCCAGGCGGTGGCGAGCGCGGCGGCGAACACGCGCCCGGCGGGTTGTGGCACGGCGCTCGCGATGACCGCCGCGTCGGCCGGCCCCGACGAAGCGAGTGCGAGCGGTTGCGGGGCGTCGGCGGTGGCGGGAGCGGGCGACGCCGCGTTCTGTCGCGCCACCGCCGCGCGCGTCAGCGCAGTGTCGAGCGCGGCGGTGATCGCCGGATCGAGCGGTGGCAGAACGAGACGCGCGTCTTGGTTGGTGGGTGCGCCGGTTGCCGCGAGCGTGCCGGATAGCTCGGGCATATCCGCCAGCGCCGGCAGGGGGCGAGGCTGGCTGTCGGTCCGCGGGCTAGACCACGCAGCGGTGGTGTGCGGCGTGGAGGCTGGCGGCGTCAGCGCGACGATCGCGCCGGTACTGTCGGCGATTGTCTGCGCGGGTTGTCCCGCGGCTGCAGATGGCGGGACTGGGGTCGGCGTCGGCGCCGGCGAGCTTATGCCGCCGACGAGCTGGCCGTCAGCAGGTGGCGCGAGCTCGGCTATCACGACGGGCGCGGAAAGCGGGGACGGCGGCGCCATCCAGATCGGAGGCGTGACGTCGGCTGAAGCGGTCTTGCTCGGCAAGGCGTTGCCGTCGGCGGCAGTGTCGTGCCGGTCGTCCTCGCGCGGTGTGCCGGCACCGCGATCGTGCGTGGCGGCTCGCGAATCGAGGAAGGACGCGAGCGTTTGCCCGAATCGTGCTGGATGCGCGCGCGCTGCCGCCTTGGCCGCACTGGCGGTCGGGCCGATGGCAACGGGGGAGGGCAAAGCGGGCAGAGGATCGATCATCGGAACTCCGGGCAGGCCGCAAACGGCCGTTACCCGGTGATCAGCAAGGATCGTGCCGGTTCTTGCGGCCGGCCGGCGCGGCTTCGAGTGCGCGGATTTCGCGGAGCACTTCGAGCGCATCGGCGCGCGCGATCAGCTTTTCGACCGCGCTCTGATCGCGACGCGCCTCGCGCGTTGCTTCGACTGCGCGCTCGGCGGTGGCTTGCGCTGCGCGCAAGCGGCCCTCGGCGGCGTGCGCCGATTGATGGAGGCGCTCGCGAAAATGCGCTGCGGCGACGAGCGAGAAGCCCGCAACGGGCTGGGGTGTGGGGGCGACACCGGCAACAAGCTGCGCAATGCGGCCCTTTAGCGCCGTTTCGCTCGCGGTGCGATCATGCGCGCGCGCTTCCTCGGCCTGGACGAGGCCCAGCTGGAGCGTGCGGACGCGCAGGATGCGCTCGAGCTTGGTCGGCTTGGCCATCTCAGTCGGCGCCGAACACGCCGATCAGTTCGGCCGCCGCATCGGGCAACGAAACCTGCTCGTCGGGGTCCTGCTTGATATATTCCATCACCGCCGGGTGGCACGCGATCGCGGTGTCGATCGCCGGATCGGCGCCCGCGCGATACGCGCCCATCAGCACGAGATCGCGATTTTCCTCATACGTCGCGAGGTGGCGGCGCAGCGTGCGCGCGGCTTTCAGGTGCGGCTTGTCGACGATGTCGGTCATCACGCGGCTGACCGACGGGCCGATGTCGATCGCCGGATAGACGCCGCGCTCGGCGAGCTGGCGCGACAGCACGATATGCCCGTCGAGGATCGAGCGCGCCGAGTCGACGACGGGGTCGTTCCCGTCGTCGCCATCGGCGAGCACGGTGTAGATTGCGGTGATCGATCCGCCCGAATGGACGTCGGTCCCGGCGCGTTCGATCAGATTGGGGAGCATCGCGATGGCCGAGGGCGGATAGCCGCGGGCGCTCGCGGGTTCGCCGAGCGCCAGGCCGATCTCGCGCCCGGCGTGCGCGACGCGGGTGAGCGAATCCATGATCAGCAGGACCTTCTTGCCCTCTGCACGGAAGGCTTCCGCGATCGCATGGACGCGCAGCGCGCCGCGGATGCGCAGCACGGGGGAATGGTTGGCGGGCACAGCGACGACGACGGCGCGCTTGCGCGCGTCGCCTGCGACCTTGGTTTCGAGGAAGTCGGCGACTTCGCGGCTGCGCTCGCCGATCAGGCCGATGACGATGACGTCGGCTTCCGCCGCGCGCACGATCATGCCGAGCAGCACCGATTTGCCGACGCCAGAGCCCGCCATGATGCCGATACGCTGGCCTTGACCGACGGTGAGCAAGCCGTTGATCGCGCGAACGCCGACGTCGAGCGGCGCGAGTACGCGGCCGCGATCGAGCGGCGATTGCAATTTGCCCGCAAGCGGCCAGCGGCCTGCGCCGCGGATCGGGCCGAGCCCGTCGATCGGCTTTCCCGCACCATCGACGACGCGGCCGAGCAGGGCTGCGCCGACTTCGGCCTCGCCGGGTGCGCCGGCCGGGCGGACCGGGGCTTGCGGGAGCAAAGCGGCGGGGCCGCCGAGGTTCATCAGCAGCGTGCGGCCGTTGCGGAAGCCGATCACCTCGGCCTCGACCCCCGAGTGGCGATCACCGACTTGGCAGACGGTGCCGACCGGGACGGTGAGGCCGACCGCCTCCATCAGCAGCCCATCGAACGAGGCGAGCCGGCCGGCGACCTTGGGCGCAGGCGCGAAGTCGGCGATGCCGAGCGATTCGAGATACGAGTCGGTGAAGCGGTTCAGCATGGGAGCCTTGCTCCTTCGTCACCCCGGCCTTCTGCCGGGGCCCACCGGGACGCGCGTGCTGCGACCGATGGCTGTGAATCACGGCGGACCCCGGCACAGGGCCGGGGTGACGGATGCGTATCGGGGAAAGGGGGCATCATGCCGCCGGCACCGCGACGCGGTCGATCGCGTGCGCCAGCTGTTCGAGCCACAGCTCGGGTCCGTCCTCGACGATCGTCGACGCGCTTTCGAGCTGGAACGATCCGCGCGCCAGGCTCGCGTCGCCGACCGCGAAGATCTGGCGCGGCAATTTGCCCTCGAGCAACGCGACATCGTCGGGATGGACATGGAGGATCGCCGATTCGGCGGCATCGCTCAGCAGGTCGACCGCGGCCTCGATGCGGCGCGCGAGCAAGTCGGGCTCGACGCCGATTTCGCCGACGAGGCGGGTGACAAGAAACAAGACCGTCTGGCGCAGCCGCTGCGCCACCGCGTCGCGATCGATGCGATCATCCGACTTGAGCGCTTGTGCGAGCGAGGCGAGCAGCGTCCGGTCACGCTCGCCGGTAACCGCCATCTCGGCCTGCGCCGCGGCGACGCCTTCGGCGTAGCCCGCGGAATGCGCCGCCTCGATCGGATCGACGAACGACGTCGCGGCGGCGGCCGCCTCGAACGGGTCCCACCCCTCGGTCGGGTTGGTGTCGGGATCGGCGGGGGTGAAGTGGCGCGGGCCGGCCTCGCCTGCCGCTTGCGGCGCGAACGAGACGGGGCCGCGCGCAACGCGATCGCGCAGATCGGCGGGCGCAAAGCCCGCGACGCGCGGCGCGAACGCTGCCTTGAGTGCCTCGGCCACGCCCTGGCCGCGCGCGGAAAAACCTGCGGTGAACTCAGACATAATCGTCTTCGCCTGCACCCATTTGGATCGTGCCGTCCTTGGCGAGGTTGCGCGCGATCTGGATGATCACCTTTTGCGCCTCGAGCACTTCGGAGAGCTTCATCGGCCCGCGCGCTTCCATCTCGTCGCGAATGCCATCGGCGGCGCGGCTCGACATGCAGCCGAGGAAGCGGGCGCGGATGCTCTCGTCGACACCCTTCAAGGCACGCGTGAGGATGTCGCTGTCGATGTTGCGGATCAGCGTGCCGAGGTTCTTGTCGTCGAGCTCGAGCAGATTGTCGAACACGAACATCGCTTCCTCGATCGCCTTCGCCACGTCGCGGTCGATCTTGAACAATTTGGGCATGACGCGCAGTTCGGTCGCCTTGCGCCCGCTCGACAGGATCTTGGCGGCGTCCTTGGTCCCGCCGAGCGTCACGCCGGCCGAGGCTTGTGATGTACCAGTGCGGTTCGCAAGCATCGTTTTGAGCGTCTCGACCGCTTCGGGCGTGATCGGCCCAAGCCGCGCGAGGCGGTGGAGGATATCCGGCTGGACCGCATCGGGCATCAGCTCGAGCACCTGCGCGCCGACCGTCGGATCGAGATTGGCGATCAGGACCGCGGCGATCTGCGGATGCTCCTTCTCGATCATCGCGGCGATCTCGCCCGCGTCGAGCCAGTCGAGCAAGTCGAGCTGGCACGATTCCTGGGCGGGCACGATGCGGGCGAGCACGCTGTCGGCCTTCTCCTGGCCGAGCGCACGCGTCATCACCGCCTCGATCCGCGGGCGCGGGTCGAAGCCGATCGCGGTGCGTTCGCGCGCCTTGCCGACGAAATCGTCGAGCACGCCCTCGACCTCGATCTCGCTGACATCGGCGACCGCGAACATCGCCTTGCCGAGCTGGCGGACTTCCTCGGGATCGAGCTTCTGCAGGATCGCGGCGGCTTCCTCCTCGCCGACGAGCATCATCAGCACGGCGGCGCGTTCGACGCCGGTATAAATGCGGGTGGGAGCGTTCATGACTTGATCATGTCCCGTACGGCGAGCGCGGCGCGCGCCGGATTGTCGCGGGTGAAGCCGCGCACCATGCCGATCCGGTCGTCATAGTTGCGCGCATTCTCGAGCGCATCGATGCTGACCGGCTGGTCGGTCCGCGGCGGCGGGATCTGGCCGCCTTCATAGCCGGCGGGCGCGCCGATCTCGCGGCCGAGCGCGGCGCGCGGCTGCGCGGCGCTGTCGTCGCGCTTCTTGAGCAGCGCCGTCGCGAGCGGACGGACACCGAGGAACAGCACGAGCAGCGCAATGATGAGTGCCGTCACGTTGCGCGCCACCACCGGGAGCCAGCCGGCCTCGTACCATGGCTGCTTGTCGTCGAGCGCGGTGGCGCCGGCGAACTTGCGACTGATAACCGTGACCTGGTCGCCGCGCGGCTGGCTGTAGCCGACCGCGGTCTGGACGAGCTGGGTGATCTGCTGGATCTCGAGCTGGCTGCGCGGCTTGCCTGTTTCCGGGTCGCGCAGCAGCACCGCAACCGACAGGCGCGTGATCGTGCCGGGCGCCGTGCGGCTGACCGAGACTTCCTTGCCGAGATCGTAAGCGCGCGAATATTGGTCGCTCGCTTTCAGCGCATCGCTGACCGCGCCGGCGGCGGCCGCGACGACCGGGCCGGTGGCACCCGGCGTCGATGCGACGGGAGTCGCGCCCGGGGCAGGGGTCGGCGCTGGGGTCGGCTGTGGCGCGCTCAGCGTCGAGGCCGGCGGCGGGGTGTTCGACAGCGCGCCGGGGATTCCGCCGGGCGCTTGCCCGTCCTTGCCGTTGCCGGTCCACTGGCCCTGCTCGACGCGGAGCACGCCTTGCTTGTCATAGCTTTCCTTGGTCGCCTGCGTCTCGTTGAGATCGACATCGGCCTGGACTTCGGTGGTGAAATTGCCCGCGCCGATCAGCGGCGTGAGCATCTGCACGACCTGCGCGCGATATTTCTCCTCGATGCGGCGCTGGAAGGCGACGCGTTCGTCGCTTGCCGCACCCAGCGCGCTCTGGTTCGCGCCCTTGGTCAGCAAGCCACCCATCTGGTCGACGATCGTCACGCCTTCGGGTTTCATCCCCGGGACCGACGAGGCGACGAGATTGATGATCGACGACACCTGCGCGTCGCCGAGCGAGCGGCCCGGCTGCAATTTGACGATGACCGAGGCCGACGGTGCGGCGGAATCGCGCACGAACACCGATTGTTCGGGGGTCGCGAGATGGACGCGCGCTTCGGCGACCGCGTCGATCTCCTGGATGGACCGCGCGAGTTCGGTCTCGCGCGCCTGGCGCAGGCGTTCGCCCTCGACCGCGCGCGACACGCCCATCGGGAGGTTGTCGAGGATCGCGTAGCCGCCGGGTGCCGCCTTGGGCAGCCCCTGGCCGGCGAGCAGGATGCGCGCGCGCGAATAATCGTCTTCATTGACGGTCAGCGATCCGGTCGCCGCGTCGATCTTGGACGTGATGTTGGCGGCCTGCAGCGCGGCGGTGACCGAGGCCTTGTCGGCATCGGCGAGGCCGGCGAACAACACCTTCTGGTTGGGGCTGGCGAGCATCATCCAGGCGAGCGCGGCGGCACCGATCAGGCCGATCAGAAGCGCCATCGGCAGGCTGCGGCGCACCGCGGGCTGCGCGAAAAGCCCCTGGAGCTGGCTGAGCGGGTTGGCGAAGCGTTCGGGCACCATGGCGGCGAGCCCGGAGCCAGACGACCCTTGCGGAGCGGGGGTGAGAGCGTTGCTCATCGATTATACCGGCATGCTCATAATGTCCTTGTAAGCGGACAGGAGTTTGTTGCGGACTTGCAGCGTCGCCTCGAAGCCGACCGACGCCTGCTGGCGCGCCAGCATCACCTTGGCGATGTCGATCGTTTCGCCGCGCTCATAGCTTTCGGAGAGCTTGCTCGCCTCGACTTGACCCTGGTTCACGCTTTTCAGCGCGTCTTCCATCGTCGAGGCAAAGCTCGTCGGCTTGGCTTCGGTCGCCGGAGCAGCTGGCCCCGACGTCCCGGCGCGCGCGAGCGCCTGGTTGCGTTCGAGGATCTGCGCGCGCAGCGCCATCACTCGGTCGACGCCCATCGCGCCGCCACCGATCGCGTCGATGCTCATGCGACACCCATGGCGTACTGGGCCACCCGGCCGACGGCAGAGACGATGTCGTCACCCTGTTCACGCGCCTTGGCGAGACGGTAGCGCAAGGTGCGCTCCGAAATGCCGAGCCGCCGCGCGGTCTCGATCCGGCTGCCGTTGCACGCGGCGAGCGTTTCGCGGATCGCCTGGAATTCGTGCATCTGGACGATGTTGCCCAAAGTCACAGGGAGCGTCGCGGGTTGCGCGGGCTCGTCGTTGGCGGCGCCGGCGGCGCGTGCGCTCGGGCGGTCGAAGACGATGTGCTCGGCCGAGATCGTGTCACCGCCGGCAAAGAGCAGCGCGCGCTGGACGACGTTTTCGAGCTCGCGGACATTGCCCGGCCAGTCGTGGCGCAGCAGCAGGTCGATTGCCGACATATCGGGCCAGGGAACGGTCTGGCGGTTGCCGGCGTGGCGCAAGATCAGCGTCGCGGCGAGCGCAGGGATATCCTGCGGCCGCTCGGCGAGCAGCTTGGTCGTCAGCGGGAAGACCGAGAGGCGGTAATACAGATCGGCGCGGAAGCGGCCCGCGGCGACCTCGTCCTGCAGGTCGCGGTTGGCGCAGGCGATGACCCGCACGTCGATCGACTGCGGCGTGGTCGCGCCGATCGGCACGATCTCGCGCTCCTGGAGCGCGCGGAGCAGCTTGGCCTGGAGCTGGAGCGGCAGTTCGGCAACTTCGTCGAGCAGCAACGTGCCGCCATGTGCTGCACGGAAGAAGCCTTCGCCGCCCGACGAGGCACCGGTGAAGGCGCCCTTCTGGTGGCCGAACAGCAGCGCTTCGAGCATCGTCTCGGGCAGCGCGGCACAGTTGATCGCGATGAACGGGCCGTCGGCGCGCGCCGACTTCAGATGGATCGAGCGCGCGAGCACTTCCTTGCCGGTGCCGGTCGGGCCGTTGATCAGCACGGTGATGTCGGCGGCGGCGACGCGATCGGCGAGCGCGTGGAGCGCGAGGCTCTCGGGGTCGGCGGCGGTCGGCATTTCGGGTTCGGCGAGCAAGGCGCGGACGAAGCCCACACCGACTGCGGCATCGGCGCTTTCGAAGGCGACCCGCGCCGGGCCACCGTTGTGCGACGGAATGACGTAGCGTCCCTCGCTGGCGAGCACGACGGTGCGTGCGGCGGCGGGCGGGGTCTCGCCCTTGGCAATGAGGAACAGCGCGTCGCGCGGCGCCTTGCCGTCTTCGCAGGCGGCGATCCCGAAGCCTTGCGCGCGGAGCGCGGAAACCAGCGCGTACTGCTGGCGAAGAATCGCGGCTGACGGAACGATGGATCGCATGACGGGCCCCCTTGAACGAGCCTTGCAATGCTGCAGTTCTGGTAAATGAATGGTTAAGGATGTTGCCGGGGCGGCAAAGTCTGACCGTTTGCCGCGATTTTGCCGGTAAATTCAGGCAAAATCGGCAAAAGCGCAGCGGGTTTGCAAAAGTGCTTAATCCGCGGCGGATGCGGTCGTTAGCACTGTTGGCGGCTCGGCTCTCCGATGGGGGACGGCGGGATTGCCGGACCCAATGGAGATTTTCACCATGACCGTTATCGGAACCAACGTCGCCGCACTCAAGGCGACCAATGCATCGAACTCGGCGAGCATGGCGCTCGCCACCAGCATCGAGCGCCTGTCGACCGGCAAGCGCATCAACTCGGCCAAGGACGATGCCGCCGGTCTCGCGATCGCCTCGTCGCTGACCTCGCAGATCAAGGGCCAGAACCAGGCGATCCGCAATGCGAACGACGGCATCGCGCTGTCGCAGACCGCCGACAGCGCGCTCGGCGAAGCGACCAACATCCTGCAGCGCGTCCGCGAACTCGCCGTCCAGTCGGCGTCGGGCACCTATGGCGCAGACGATCGCGCAAACATGCAGACTGAAGTTACCGAATTGACCTCGCAGCTCTCGACGACGCTCGGCGCCAAGTTCAACGGCGTCAGCCTGTTCAAGGTGACCGCCGCAGCGCCCGTCGCTGCCGACGACATCAAGATCAAGATCCAGACCGGCTCCGGATCCGACGCGACCGCCAACACTGTGAACCTCAACATTGCGGCGATCGATGGCACCAAGGTCAGCGCGACGGCACTCGACGTCACCAGCGTCACCAATGCGGGCACTACGCTCGACAATGTCGATGCGGCGCTGAAGTCGATCAACAGCACGCGCGCTTCGATCGGTGCTGGCCAGAGCCGACTCTCCTCGGCGGTCAACACGCTGACCTCGAACACCGCCAACCTGACCGACGCGAAGAGCCGGATCGAAGACGTCGATTTCTCGACCGAAACGACCAGCCTCGCCAAGGCGCAGATCCTCAGCCAGGCATCGACCGCGCTGCTCGCGCAGGCGAACCAGAGCCAGCAGGGCGTGCTCAAGCTGCTCGGCTAAGCGGCCTCGGCCCTGGTGCCCGACCCCCCATAAAGGGTGTCGGGGCCGACCGGGTCGTTCGCTTGGCGATCTATGTGGACGGCCTGCGAAGACCCCGGCTCCCGTCATGGGCGCCGGGGTTTTTCGGCGTAGTGCGCAGCGCGTCTCAAAACGCCCGCGTGTGCAATCTCTTGTTAAGCGACACCGCTCCAAGACCTGCCGATGGCTTTGGAAACTGTAAGAGTAAGCGGACCCGACTGGTCGATGCCCATCGTGCTGGGGAGCCTGGCGCTCGTTTCGGGCCTGGTGGCTCAGCCGTCGCAGGCGCGCGGTGTGTCGCGACGACCTGTTGCGGAGGTGCTCGTCACCGCGTCGAGCGGCCGGGTGATCTTCGCCAATCTGCCCGACGCGCCGCGTCGTCCGGCGTCGTTGACCAAGATGATGACGCTCTACTTGCTGTTCGATGCGCTCGATTCGGGGCTGGTGCGGATCAGCGAATCGATTCCCGTATCGCATCGGGCCGCGCGCCAGCCGGCGTCGCGACTCGGCCTGACCGCCGGCACATCATTGCCGCTGCGCACCGCGATCCAGGCGATGGCGGTCCATTCCGCCAATGATGTGAGCGTCGCGATCGCCGAGCGGCTCGCCGGTAGCGAACGCGATTTCGCTGGCCTGATGAACGCCAAGGCGCGCGAGCTTGGCATGACGCGGACCAGCTTTGCCAACGCGACCGGGCTGACCAACACGGGCAACCAGACGACGGCACGTGACATGGCGACGCTCGCGCGGGCGTTGCTGCGCGATCACGCGCGCGAATATCGCGTGTTCGCAACGCGCTCGATCACGTGGCGATCGCGGCGCTATGCGAATCATGACCATCTGCTCGGCAAGGTCGGCGGGGTCGACGGGATCAAGACCGGCTACACGCTCGACGCGGGGTATAACATCGCGACCTCGGCCAAGCGCGGTGGCGTGCGCGTCATCGCGGTCGTGCTCGGGGAAAAATCAGTCCAGGCGCGCGACGTGCGCGTCGCGAATCTCGTCGAGCTCGGCTTCACGCCGCCGGCGCGTCATCGGCGCGGCGCCTTCTAGCGCCGGGCTGGCTGTCACACTTTGGCGGAATAGATCATCCGGCCTTCGCCGAGTCGTGCGAAGACTTGCTGGAGATCGCCTTCGCTGACCGCAAAGCATCCCTGGCTGCGGCCGAGCTGGCCGTGCGTGCGCAGCATGTCGGGATTGGCGTACCACGCGGCATGGACGACGAGCGCGCGCGACAGCGCATTCGAATTGGTCGGATCGAGCCCGATCAGCCGCTGCGACAGACCGTGCTTGCCGACATAATAATCCGAGGCAACGAAGGCGCCTTCGCTCGACGCGTTCGAGCCCTCGGCGTTCGAAAAGCGCTGGAGGAATCCGGTATGCGCCGGATCGCTCCCGCTGCCATGTGCGACGAGCAGCGTCGTCGTCATCCCGCTCGCCATGTCGATGAGGTAGAAGCGCGGTTGCGACGACGGCTGGGAGAAATCGGCGATTGCGATTCGATCGCGGCGTGCGATCTGCGCGCCATGGCGATGGAACGCGCTCATCGCGCGGCGAAGCAGTTCGGGGCGAACGACGCGCGTCGAGGCGAGCGGTTGGACGGTGGCGGGCACTTGCGCGGCGGTGGCGATGCGCGGGAGCGCGGCTGCGCCAAGGAGGGCGAGCCCGGCTTTGCCGAGGTTGCGACGCGACAGGGTAGGTACTGAGTGTTGCACGATTTGCGACATGTCCCTCGGAAACAGTGGAGGAGTCGTACCACGAAATCGCTGATGAAATTGGGCGCCATCGCCACATGTTCCGGGATTCGGCGCTGCTTGTCGCACCGCATGCCCCGCTCGCCGCAATCCAGCCGCAAACGCGTGTCGGCGTGTCGCGCCCGGTCAAAAATCGTAAAGTCGCGTTTTCTCGATGTTCAGCCATACGCGCGCCGATCCGGCGCGATCGTGCAGGGCCCGCTATGGTTTGCAGGTGCCTACGTGCGCATTCCAATCACCCGCGATGCACTTGCCGATAGGATGTCGGAGTCGGCCGTCGCGATTCGGTGCCTGCCGAGGTCAACGTGACAGCAGTCACGAACCAATATCCGCGGGCGTGCGGCGAGCAGCATCCCGGCTTGGTGCAGGCGCGTGGTCGCCTATGCCGCTTAGCGCCGTTTGGTCGCGACTTCCGTCCCGAAAACCCGATCCCAGAAGATCGCGGTGATCGAGAAATTGCCTTCCTCGCGCGCATAATGATGGCGAATGTGATGCCGCTTCAAACGGCCAAGCAAGCCGTGGCGCAGCGGGAACTGATGCACCGCGTAATGCACGCTGTCATAGATCACATAGCCGATGCCGAAGCCGATGAAGATCACCGAGCTGATCGGTCCCGCGACGAGATACAAGAGCAGCCATACCGTCCCGTTGATCGCGATACTGATGAGCGGCGGCATGAGATTGCGCAACGCATCGTTGGGCTGGGTGTGGTGGTTGCCGTGCGACAGGAAGAGGAAAGCGCGGCCGAGATTCGAGGTGAGCTTCATGTGAAACACGAAGCGATGCATCGCATATTCGAACAGCGACCAGAGGAAGAGGCCGAGCAACGCGAGGCCGACCGACTCAACGAAGCTGACTAAGCCCCAGCTCGCATACGTCGCAAGCGCTAGCATGCAGACCCAGGTGATCCCGAACGCGATCGGCGAAACCGTCGTCGTCCGCTCGAGAAAGTCGTTACGGAACAGCCGAATACGCTGCTCCTCACCGCTATCGCCTTTATGTCGCGTTCCAGTGATCGGCATGGTTATCCTACGGCAGACTGATCAACGGGCTTAGCTGCAGTGCAGCGAAACTGTTACACGCAGCGAAAGACGTGATCAATTCGCAATAGCGCAATTCCAGATACCGTGCTGACACTTTCGAAAAGCGAGTGGCCCTGCGTTGATTTTGGGCAACACAGCAGCCGCGTTTGTCGCGCGTCGACGCGAACCAGAGCGCAGCAGGGCTGATCGCAAGGCCCTGCGACGACCCTGTGCCCAGCGTCAATTCGACCAAAGTCGGCGCAACGGTGAGGCGCGGGCAGCGCGGGCGCTCTCGGCTGCCAAGCGCGCCGCTTCGAGTTCGGCGAGCGTGGCGGCAAGTTTGTCGCGCTCGTCCGCCACTTCCGAGAGGCGGCTGATTGCAGCGTCGCGCGCGTCCGCGGTCTCGGTCAGTTCGGCCGCGATTCGGTCGCGTTCGTTTTGCAGCGTCACCACGCTTTCGTCCGCGCCCGCCTTCGCGGCGCTAATATCAGACAAAGCTGCGGAGATCCGATGGCACTCGGCTTCGAGCGCGGTAATGGCGGTGCCCGCTTCGGCCTTGGCCGCCTCCGCCGCGGTCAAGGCTGCGCGGAGCTCGCCGCGCTCGGCGTCGAGTTCGGCGACGGTAGTGTTGGCGGCGTCCTTGGCGGCTGCAGTCTCGGCAAGCGCTCCGGCGATGCGATCACGCTCGGCTTCGAGTTCGGCGACGTGGTGGTCGGCGGCGTCCTTGGCGGCTGCCGTCTCGGCAAGCGCTCCGG